>NZ_JBGOFY010000007.1:0-187115 GCF_041520885.1 Xanthomonas sp. NCPPB 2922
CCTGCAGTTCATCCATTTGGCCTTCTTGGCACTATTACTTAGAAGATCGTGAACAGGTTCTGAGGTTCGGCTTACTGAGATTGACGGTCATGCCCGCGCTGAAGCGAACTCTTGGTTGGTCCCAATCAACCCGCCCACGACAACTCAAGTGCCGGACTGGGACTGGAAAGTTCTTTGGAACGACTTTTCAAACAAGGCCTGTAGGGTAGACGTAGCGGTGTGGGTGGACGACTCTCTTTACGGTTTAGCGATTGGCAGGGTGAGTCGACGCCGGGTAGTGGCCACAATCCACTATCTTCAGAGAAGCCCCCTAATACCTCAACCCGGCATCTCCCTTGGACGGGTCGCCACCGCTTTTCTAATAGCATTAGCGGAGGAGTTGGGTTGTAAAGAAATAGCGGTGGACCGTCCGCTAGAAGCGCTCATCGACTATTACAAAAACTTGGGCTTCACCAGAGAGGTAAGGAAGGGCAAAAGGATTGTCAAGCTTGTCTGGAAGCTGCCCTAGCACAGACGCATTTGACAAGCAAGGATCATTGGACTAAGCTCTAACGAACTAGGAGGTAACCCTATGGCTAACTTTCTTCTCTATAAGACATCGTCGCCAGCACTTCAGAAAGCAAAAGCGGCCCTGACGGCTGATGCTGTGAGCCTTGTGCTGAAGGGACAGCATAAGTCTGTTAAGGAGGCTTTTGCTTTCGATAAGGCTATGCTGCAGGAGATTTCTAGCCGAAACGGCGGCCTACCGCTCCTGAGCAATTTTGGCGTCATGGCTGGTAAGGCACGTCAGCGCTAGCCGTCAGTCACACATCTCGCCCAGCATTTTAGATGAACAAAAAAGCCGCTTTATCGCGGCTTTTCCGCTTTGCGATCTGCCGCAGCATCAAAGGGTTTGGGTCGATCCGCCCCTCTCTCCGTCACCCTACTGTCTTGTCAGGTTGTTTTTGAACAGCGTTGGCTCGTAGGCGGGGATCGCCGCAAGCTCGCTCAACTTCGCCAACGTAGCCACTCGGTCCGGCAAGCTCCTCCGATCAATGTAGAACTTCTCCAGCACGGTCTGACCAGTCCCGTGGCCGGTGAGCGCTCCGATCGCTGAAGCCGACACTCCCGCCTCGTCCAGCTTTGAAGCAATGGTATGGCGGAACCCGTGGAAGCCCTGGCCCTTCTCCGATACCCCTTGCCGCTTGATATAGACGGAAAACTGGCGGCTCAACTGCCGCCCATAGCCCAGCCCGGTCGAGTTGGGCAGGTCCGGGAATAGCCGCTCGACCCCAGCTTCCCTTGCCTCCTCCACGTAGGTGAGGAACCCGGCCTCGATAACCGGCCGGGCCAGCGGAATAAACCGCCGGCTGTGCTTGTTCTTGATGCTCTGCTTCTTCCCGATCTTCCGGACGAAGAAGCCGGGCACGCCGTCGATGGTGTCGATGTCCTCAAGCCGGAGCTGTGCGATCTCGTTGACGCGAGCGCCGGAGTAGAGCCCAAGGATCGGCCCGAACCACCGATGCGGGTATTTCGACGCCCACTTCGGGAACTCCACCGGGTCAAAGATGGCCTTCAACTCGGCGTCCGTGAAAGGCGAGCCCGTGTCTTCCGAGTCAGGCGTGGAAATCGCTCGGATGCCTGCCAGTGGGTTCACCGCCAGGTGTTTGCCCTCGACCAGCGACACCAGGAACACGCTTAGCCGTTGCCGGTGCTTCGCCATGGTCCACGCCGCCGGTTCCGGCTCCTGGTTCTTCTTCGCCAGCTTGATGACCTCGGGCACCGACAGGTCCCGATAGGCCGGCCGCTTGGTCGCATTCGAGGGCCAGTAACGCACGCCCTCAAAGAAGGCCCGAACGTGATCCTGGGTCAGCGAGGCTACGGGGACGTCCTTGCCGATGATTCCGGCAAAAAGGCGCAGCGTGTGGCGGCTTTCCAACACGGTCTTCTGATGCAGGCGGGCCCCGGCCAGGTCCCTCAAATGATCAGCCATCGCCTTGGACAGCATCAGCGTTTTGGGGGCATCGCCGGATATGCGTTGACTGCCCTCGCGCAACTGTTGCCGACGCTTCGCCACCCTCGCCGCCATGACCTCAGTGGGCTCCGTCTGCCGCGACCGCACCATGAGGTCTCCGAACATCCCAGCATCGGCAGGGTTGTCCAGCTGCGCCTGAGCGATGCGCGTGCCGTCCGGCAGCGTCACATCTTTCAGCGTCAGCTCTTTGATGTCCCCACTGCGAACCTTTTCCAGCAGCTCTTCAAGATCCACGGCAATCCCTTTCCGCATGGCATCGAATGCAATCGATAGTGCCATCCCCATCGTGGCCGCCGCCAGCCTGGCGTGGTCCCCACGACGGTTTCCCAGCGATCGGACAAGGTAACGCGAGCCAATCGTGGCTCGAAGATCGGTGGGAACAAAGAAGCGCGCATACAGGCCTGCCGAGCGCGAGATCATCAGAGGCTTGGGCAAGATTGATACCTCGATTGATACCTCAAGGGGCATCGCTCGGAATCATCAATCGGCCTGAATATCCAACTCAATCAAGAAGTTACGGACTGAGTAGAAGCTCTGGAGCGGGCGATGGGAATCGAACCCACGTCAGTAGCTTGGGAAGCTACAGCTCTACCATTGAGCTACGCCCGCGTGGCGTGGGCAGAGTTTATGCGCCGGCAGGCCTTGGGCGCAATGCGTGGCGTACATGACAAGGGCCGGTTGCCCGGCCCTTGTCGTAGACAAGCCTTAGCGCTGCGGGTGCAGCGGGTACGGTTAGAAGTTGCCGCTGAAGTTCACGAACACGGTGGCGTCGCGGGCGCTGCGCTGGGCGGTGGTGGTGCTCAGGCCGATGTTGCTCTGCAGGCCCCAGATGCCGGTGCGGGCGCCCAGCACAACGGTCGCGTAGTTGCGGTCGAAGTTCTGGCCCGGGACGGTGTACATGCCCACTTCCGGCATCGACTGCAGCCAGGCGCTGGCTTCGGTGCCGTCCTTGAACTCGTGGTCGTAGGTGGCCTGCAGGTACGGCTTGACCGGCGCGCCATCCAGGCGCACCTGGAAGCCGATGCGGCCCACCAGCGAGTCGATGTCCTGGTCGGCATAGCCCAGCGCGGTGGAGCTTTCGTTGCTTTCGGTGTAGCCGTCGAGCTTGAGCTTCTGCCAGGTCAGGCCAACCACCGGGCCGTACTTGACGTTGCCTTCGCCCAGCGAATAGCCGGCATTGACCGCGGCAGTGAGGTTACTGCCGTCCGGCGAGCCGCTGTGCACGCGGGTGGCCGGCCCCAGCTGGACTTCGCGGTCCACGTCGTAGCTCAGCCAGCTGTAGCTGACCTGGGCGTTGACCCAGACCGGGCCGGTGTACCAGCCGACGAAACCGCCCAGGGTGGTGTCGTCCTGCTTGAAGCTGCCGTTGCGGTTGCCGAAGTCGGCATCCATGCGGCCGAAACCGGCAAAGCTGCCGAACACCAGGTCACCGGCGGTCCAATCCACGCCGAACAAGCCGGCCGGCGCCATGCCGTCGTACAGGTCCGCATCGTCATAGCGCTGAATGTCGCCACGCACGCTCCCCCACCAACGCAGGCCGTCGGCCTCGGGCTTGCCATCAAGGTGCCAGGCCACCTGGTCGGCACGTGCGCGGCCGCCGGCCTGGGCGGAGCGCGTCAGCACCTGCTGCAGGCGCGGCGCTTCCAACAGCGAGATGGCGTACTGGCCCAGGATCTGGTGGGTGGCCGTGGTGGGGTGGATGCCGTCGGCGAACACATAGGTGTTGGGCGCGTTCGCGGCGACCAGGCTGGTGGGGTTGCAGGCCGGCAGCGCGAGCGCCGGGTTGCAGGCGGTGCCGGTGACGTTGCTGAAACCGTAAGTGCCCGGGTCGGCAACCACTTCCTGCAGGATGTGGAAGGTATCGACCGGGATCACCCGCAGGCCGGCCGACTGCAGGCCGTTGAACAGTGCGGTGTTGTAGGCGGTGGCAGCGGCCGTGCCCTGCGCCATGGCGGCGGCACCGCCGGCGCGGAAGCGCGGGGTGATGCCCACATCCGGAATGGTCGGCACCATCACATAACGTGCGCCAGCGGCCTGCAGCGCGCCAACCGCGCCCACCTGCGCGGTCACGGCGCTGCCGATGATGGCCTGCGCCTGGGCAGGCGCGGTGGCTGCAGCGAGCAGGTCATTGGCGCCGCCCCACACGGTGTACAGCGCATTCGGGTTGGCCTGACCACCGTTGGCCGCCAAATAGGTATTGACCTGGCTGGTCACCGACGGTGCTGCGCCGAGCTCGCTGACCGAACTGGCCTGGATGCGCGCGCCGCCGGCAGCATAGTTGTCGCCGGTCTGGCCATTGCCGTTGGGCGCCGCATTGGTGCCGAAGTGGTCGCCCACGTATTCGGCCCACACCCAGCCCGGGTTGGTGGTGAACTTGCCGGTGACCGCGCGCGAGGCGGCCGGCAGCAGCGGGTTGTAGTAACCGCTGTCGGTGAGGCTGTCACCGAAGAACACGGTTTGATCGAAGGCCGAGTCGGCCATGGCCGGGCTGGCCGCCAGCGCGATGGCCACGGCCATCAGGGAACGGATCGGGCGAAGGGTTGAAGCCATGGGAATGCCTGCTCAAGGTAGAGTGGAACCGGACCGGCCTGCATACGTACGCCGGCGAATGGCACATCGTTTCACCCTCGCCGTCCACGCTCACGCTGCATTGCCGCATAACGCAAAACGCGCGCCCTGGCGGCACGCGATGCAACAATGATGACATGAACATTCAACTCAACGGCACTCCACGCACGCTTCCCGACAACGTGCTGTTGTCCGCGCTCCTGGAACTTGAAGGTCTGGCGCAGCGCCGCGTTGCGGTGGAGGTCAATGGCGAAATCGTCCCGCGCGGGTTGCACGCCACCCATGCGCTGCGCGAGGGCGACGTGGTGGAAATCGTGCATGCACTGGGCGGCGGTTGATCGCGGCAAGTGCCGGCGCAGCCACGCTCGATCGGTGATAATCGCCGCATGACACTTTCCGCCCCCTCCGATGCGCTGGTGATCGCCGGCAAGCCCTACCGTTCGCGCCTGCTGACCGGCACCGGCAAGTTCAAGGACCTGGACGAAACCCGCCTGGCCACCGAGGCCGCTGCCGCGCAGATCGTCACCGTGGCCATTCGCCGGGTGAACATTGGCCAGGACCCCAACGCGCCCAGCCTGCTCGATGTGCTGCCGCCGGACCGCTACACCCTGCTCCCCAATACCGCCGGCTGCTACACCGCCGAAGACGCGGTGCGCACCTGCCGGCTGGCCCGTGAGCTGCTGGATGGCCACAACCTCACCAAGCTGGAAGTGCTGGGCGACGAGCGCACGCTCTATCCGGACGTGGTGCAGACGCTCAAGGCCGCCGAACAACTGGTCGCCGACGGCTTCGAGGTCATGGTGTACACCTCCGATGACCCGATCCTGGCCAAGCGGCTGGAAGAGATCGGCTGCGTGGCGGTGATGCCGCTGGCCGCGCCGATCGGCTCGGGCCTGGGCATCCAGAACAAGTACAACCTGCTGGAAATCATCGAAAACGCCAAGGTGCCGATCATCGTCGACGCCGGCGTGGGCACCGCCTCCGATGCCGCCATTGCGATGGAACTGGGCTGCGACGGCGTGCTGATGAACACCGCCATTGCCGGTGCCCGCGACCCGATCCTGATGGCCAGCGCGATGCGCAAGGCGATCGAAGCCGGCCGCGAGGCGTTCCTGGCTGGCCGGATTCCACGCAAGCGCTACGCCTCGGCATCGAGCCCGGTCGATGGCGTGATCGGATGAGCAGGCGCGCCGAGATGGCCTTGCATGCGCGGCCTGCGCCTGGCGCGGGCTGCGGCGCGACGCCTGCTTGGCTTGCATTTTTCCTTTACTCACCCCCCTCTTCCGGCGGGACAGGGCGTTGTTCGCCGATGGCTGATTTTTCATGACTGATCCTTTCACCAGCGACGGCGCCAAGATGCCGCCCAAGCCCTTCACCATCGAAGAGGGCCGCCGCCAGGTGCGCAGCTTCGTGTTGCGCCAGGGCCGCTTTACGCCGGCGCAGCAGCGCGCGTTCGACGAGTTGTGGCCGCGCTTCGGCCTGGACTACACCGGCACCCCGCGCGACCTCGACGCCGTGTTCGGCCGCCCCGCACCCAAGGTGCTGGAGATCGGTTTCGGCAATGGTGCGGCCTTGCGCTTCGCAGCCCAGCACGACCCTGCGCGCGACTACATCGGCATCGAGGTGCATGCCCCCGGTGTCGGGCGGCTGCTCAATGCGCTGGACGATGACGGCGCCACGCATGTGCGCCTGTATCACCACGATGCAGTGGAAGTGCTCGAGCGCGAGATCGCCGACGGCGCGCTGGATGAAGTGCGCATCTATTTCCCGGACCCGTGGCACAAGAAGCGCCACAACAAGCGCCGCCTGGTGCAGCCGGCGTTCGCGCAGCTGCTGGTGCGCAAGCTGCGCGCAGGCGGCCGCTTGCACGCAGCTACCGACTGGGCCGACTACGCCGAACAGATGTGGGACGTACTCGACGCCACCGAAGGCCTGGTGAATCGCGCCGGCCCACGCGGCCACGTCGCACGCCCCGCCTGGCGCCCACAAACCCACTTCGAGACCCGTGGCCAGAAGCTGGGCCATGGCGTGTGGGATTTGCTGTATGACCGGGAATCGGGAATGGAGAATCGGGAATCGCCAGGGCAGGCGCCAGCGGCGCCCGGATAACCTGCACGCGTCAGCGCCATCCGTTCTTGCCATTCCCCATTCCCGACTCCCCATTCCCGGCACCTCATGGACACCGCGCTAACGCTGACCAACGACATGAAGCTCGTCCTCGGGCTGGTCGGCTTTACGATGGCGATGTTCCTGTTCGAGCGCATCCGCGCCGACGTGGTGGCGTTGATCGTGTTGGTGGTGTTGGGCGTCACCGGGCTGGTGGCGCCGGAGGAACTGTTTGGCGGCTTCTCCGGTAACGCGGTGATGAGCATCATCGCCACCACCATCCTGGGTGCGGGGCTGGAGCGCACCGGCGCCTTGAACCGCCTGGCCACCTGGTTGCTGCGGCGTTCGCACGGCAGCGAGCAGCGGCTGATGATGATGACGCTGGGCATTTCCGGCCTGAATTCGTCATTCATGCAGAACCCCTCGGTGATGGCGCTGTACCTGCCGGTCGCCTCGCGGCTGGCCGCACGCACCGGGCTCACCTTGCAACGCATGCTGTTGCCGATCGCCGCGGCGATCGTGATGGGCGGTGCGCTCACCATGGTGGGTAATTCGCCGCTGATCCTGCTCAACGATTTGTTGGTGTCGGCCAACAACAACCTGCCCTCGGGCATGGCCAGCATCGAGCCGTTGACCATGTTTGCGCCGCTGCCGATCGGCCTAGCGCTGCTGGTGGCTGCCCTGCTGTATTTCCGGTTCTACGGCGACCGCAAGCTGATCGAGGAAGAGCGCCTGATCAATGAGGGCGTCACGCCCTCGCGCACCGAGAGCTATTTCGCCAAGACCTACGGCATCGACGGCGATGTGTTCGAACTCACCGTCACCGCCGAAAGCCCACTGGTGGGCATGACCCTGGGCGAGGCCGAAGCCATTCACGATGCGCCGCTGCTGTTGGCGCTGAAGACCGGCAACGACACCCGCCTGGCCCCGCCGGCTGACATGCGCATCTGGGTCGGCAGCGTGCTGGGTGCGATGGGCAAGCGCCAGGACGTGACCGACTTTGCGCAGAACCATTTCCTGCGCATGTCCTCGCGCCTGCGCAACCTGGGCGATCTGTTCAACCCAAGCCTGGCTGGTATTTCCGAGGCGGTGATTCCGCCCAACTCGCGCCTGATCGGCAAGAACGCCGCCGAGCTGCGGCTGCGCAAGCAAAGCGGCATCAGCTTGCTGGCGATCAACCGCGACAAGCAGGTGATTCGCGAGGACGTGCGCAACGTGGCACTGCGCGCCGGCGACATGCTGGTGTTCCACAGCATCTGGCAGGACCTGGCGCAGGCCGCGGAAAGCCGCGACTTCGTGCCGGTCACCGACTTCCCGAAGGGCGAACAGCGCCCGCACAAGTTCAAGATCGCGATGGCGATCTTCGCCTTCACCATCCTGATTGCACTGACCTCCAAGTTGCCGGTGGCACTGACCTTGATGACCGGGGTGGCCTGCATGCTGGTGACCGGCGTGCTGCGCATGGACGAGGCCTACGCCTCGATCAACTGGAAGACCATCTTCATGATGGCCGGGCTGATTCCGCTCGGCTGGGCGATGGATAGCAGCGGCACCGCAGCGTGGGTGGCTGGCCACACCATCGACCGCCTGCCGGAAGGCATGCCGGTGTGGGCGCTGGAGATCAGCCTGGCCTTGCTGACGACCGCTTTCTCGCTGGTGATCAGCCATGTCGGCGCGACCATTGTGATGGTGCCGATCGCGGTCAACCTGGCGCTCGCGGCCAACGGCAACCCCACGGCGTTCGCCTTGATCGTAGCGTTGTCGGCATCCAACAACCTGATGACCGCCTCCAACCCGGTGATCTCGATGGTGACCGGCCCGGCCAACTACCAGCCGCGTGAGCTGTGGCGCGTGGGCGCACCGCTGTCACTGATCTACATCGTGGTGATGGTGACGATGATCAACCTGATGTTCTGGTGGGCGGCGCGCTGAGTGCACTGTTGCAGCAGCGCGAAGCGTTGCTGCTTCTGTGCTGAGTGATGGCGCGCCTTCGTGCCGACGTTCGAATACGTGCGGTGCGCTGCGGTCGATGCATGCAATCCATTGCAGTGGCGCTGCGATCAATGGGCATTCTTTACATTGAGCATCTGACCGGCGACGGCATCGCAACACGCGGATAGGCGTGACTGGCACTGGCAGTGCGTGGCGGATGCCGGTGCACTGCGCGCACTACCTCCAGCAGTCTTGCAGTCCAACAGTCTCGAAACGTGCGGTCTACAGCATAGCGACGGCTGCCCTCGCGATGCCGCATGAGGCCCCTCTAGGCCCAGGCCAGCTCACCCCAGCAGCACCTGCTCGCCATCGATGCGCACCGGCACCGCCACCAGCGATTGACCGCGACACGGCCCGCTGACGCACTCGCCGGCATCCAGCTCGAACGCCGCGCCGTGCGCGGCGCACACCAGCTGGCCTTCCTTGGTCTTGAGAAACTGGCCGGGCGCCCAATCCAGCCGGCGGCCAGCGTGCGGGCACACGTTCAACCAGGCGCGAACCTGTGCACCCTCGCGGTACAACACCACCGATTCCGGCCCGCCATCCCACAGCGCTTCGACTTCTAAAAATCCGGCATCGGGAATCTGCGCCAACGGAATCGGCGCGGTGGGCGGTAGTGACGACATGGGATCGATCGCTGCGAACAGACCTGATTGTGCCATGCCGCTCCATGGAGACTGCGCCCAGGCGCATTGCGCCATTTCAACGCGGCGGCGTCCGCGCAACTGCGGCTCCGCGCGGCTTCGGCCATCGCGCAGTCGTACCAACTAACGCATCTGACTATCAGCCAGCCCGCACGGCGACTTTCCCACTACACGCTGCAGCTTCTGCAACCAGCTAATCCCAGCCAAGCGATCGCAATTAGCAGACACAACCGCGTGCAGGCCCAACAACAACACGCGAAGCGCGTGGTTCCCAACACAACCAATGTGATGGGCTTAACAGAACGGCACTCGATTTAACGAACTTTTCACTCAATGACATGAAACCGCAACGATACTGCCCCCTCGTTTCCTCCGGCAGCCCACCGCCATGCCCGCACGCATCTTCCAATTCGGCAACCTCCACCACCTGTTTGCGCCGCGCAAGCCGCGTCACCCGTTGGTGCGCGTTGCCGCTGGCCTCGCCGGCCTGGCTATCCTGGCCGTGCTGATCTTCTTCAGCGTGTTCGTGGGCGCTGCAATGATCCTTGGTGGCGTGGCCTGGAAATTGTTGAGCAAGTCCAACCGCCGCGCGCCGCAGCACGCCCGCGTGGTGGAGGCCGAGTACCACGTAGTGCGCAAGCCGGCCCTTCCGCTCTCGCACTGAGCCGCACGCTGCAGCGCGCCTGAGGCGAGCGTTGTTTTCGCCTGCACCGCCAAGCAGCTAGACTCACGCGTCCTGTCTTTGAGGATGCGTGCATGACCCACGATGTGATTCCCGCTGCCGATGTCCCGCGCATTCCGGTGGTGGGTGGCGGTAGTTTTCCGGTGCACCGCATCTACTGCGTCGGCCGCAACTTTGCAGATCACGCCCGAGAAATGGGCGCCACCGCGCCGGCGTCCAAGGCCGAACGTGGCCAGCCCACGTTCTTCATGAAACCGGCCGACGCCATCGTGGTGGGTCATGGCGACCACATCCCCTACCCGCCCGGCACCAAGGAGCTGCACCACGAGGTGGAGCTGGTGGTGGCCTTGGGCAGCGATGCACCCGCCGGTGAACTGCCTGTGGACCAGGCCGAGGCCCTGATTTATGGCTACGGCGTGGGCCTGGACCTGACCCGTCGTGATCTGCAGGCCGCGGCCAAGGCCAAGGGCCTGCCCTGGGACATCGCCAAGGGCTTCGATCATTCCGCACCGATCAGCGAGCTGGTGCATGCCGGCGAAGTGGGTGCGCTCGATGCATTGAACCTGTCGCTGGAAGTCAACGGCGAAGTGCGCCAGCAATCGTTGCTGGACCAGATGATCTGGAATGTGCCGGAGATCCTGCACGAGCTGTCCAAGCTCTATGCATTGCGCGCGGGCGATCTGATCTTCATGGGCACGCCGGCCGGCGTCGGCCCGTTGCTGCCGGGCGATCACTTCAGTGCGCGCCTGGAAAATGTGGCCGAACGCCACGGCATCATCGCGGGCTGACATCGGCCGGGCTACGATCGCTGCAGCGGCAGTGGGTCCGCGTCCCCATCTGGAGTGCACTATGGGAATGGTCAGCGAATTCAAGCAATTCGCGATGCGTGGCAATGTCATCGACCTGGCGGTCGGTGTGGTCATCGGCGCGGCGTTCGGCAAGATCGTCACCGCGCTGGTGGAAAAGATCATCATGCCGCCGATCGGCTGGGCCATCGGCAACGTGGATTTTTCGCGGCTGGCGTGGGTGCTCAAACCGGCGGGCGTGGATGCCACCGGCAAGGAAATTCCTGCCGTGGTGATCGGCTACGGTGACTTCATCAACACCGTCGTGCAGTTCGTGATCATTGCCTTTGCGATCTTCCTGGTGGTCAAGCTGATCAACCGCCTTAGCCAGCGCAAGCCGGATGCTCCCAAGGGCCCGAGCGAAGAAGTGCTGCTGCTGCGCGAGATCCGCGACTCGCTCAAGAACGACACGCTCAAGAATCCGACCGTGCCGTAAGCAAGCGGCCACATCCTTGCGCGCACTTCGCACACGAGGATGACTTTTCGCACGCAGACGGGGGACCTCGCGCTGATAAGCTCGGGGTCCCCCTTGTTGTTGGAGCCGTCCTGCATGCGTCGCCTCGCTGTCGCCATCTCCGCCCTGCTTGCCACCTCCGCAGCGCTTGCCGCGCCCACCAGCATTCCCGATAACGCGTTGCGCACCGCCGCGCAGTTGCGCGAGCAGGCGCTGGCCGACAGCACCGGCTTTGCAGTGGTGGAATCGTTGACCACCGAAGTGGGCCCGCGCATTGCCGGCGGTGAAGCGGATCCACGCGCGGTGGCCTGGGCCAAGGCGAAGTTCAAGGCCTTGGGCTTTGACAAGGTCTGGACCGAGCCGGTCACTTTCCCCAAGTGGGAGCGCCGCAGCGAGCAGGCCGCCGTCCTCGGCACACATGCGCAGCCCTTGCATATCACTGCGCTGGGCGGCAGCCCGGGCGGCACTGTGGAAGGCGAGATCGTGCGCTTCGAGAACTTGGCCGCATTGCAGGCGGCGCCGGCGGGTTCCCTGGCCGGCAAGATTGCCTTTGTCGACTACCAGATGGTCAAGGCGCGCGACGGCAAGGACTACGGCAACGGCGGCGCAGTGCGCAGCAAAAGCCCTTCCGAAGCAATCCGCAAAGGCGCCATCGGCTTTGTGATGCGCTCGGCCGGCACCGACTCGCATCGCGTACCGCACACCGGCATCACCCGTTTCGATGAAGGCCTGACCCCGGTACCGGCAGCGGCATTGTCTGTGCCCGATGCCAACCAGTTGGCACGCCTGGCGGCCCTGGGTAGCACCCGCGTGCGGCTGGCGCTGGATTGCGGCTGGGATGGCACGGCCACTTCGTACAACGTGATCGGTGAGATCACCGGGCGTAGCAAGCCGAAGGAAGTGGTGGTGATCGGCGGGCATCTGGATTCGTGGGACCTGGGCACCGGCGCCATTGACGACGGCGCGGGCGTGGCGATCACCATGGCCGCCGGCCATCTGATCAGCCAGCTCAAGCAAGCGCCCAAGCGCACGATTCGCGTGGTGGCCTTCGCCAACGAAGAGCAGGGCCTGTACGGCGGCAAGGCGTATGCGGCTGCGCATGGCAAGGATGCCAAGGACATGGCGCTGCATCAGATTGGCGCTGAAAGCGACTTCGGTGCCGGGCGCATCTACGCCTTCAACACCGGTTCGGCGGCGCCGGAACAATCGCGCGCGGCCACCCAGCAGATTGCCGAAGTGCTGAAGCCGCTGGGCATCGCGTATGAGCCCAGCAAGGGCGGCCCTGGCCCGGATGTGGGGCCGATCTCCGCCAAGGGCGGTGCCTGGGCGTGGCTGGCGCAGGACGGCACCGACTACTTCGATCTGCACCACACCGCAGACGACACGCTGGACAAGATCGACCCGAAGGCGCTCGCGCAGAACGTGGCCGCCTACACCGTGTTCGCGTATCTGGCCGCCGAAGCCGATGGCGATTTCGGCAGCCGCGCAAAGTCTGTGCAGCCGCCGAACGAGTAAGCTGAGGCGCACTGCCAGCGGTGCGCTTCAACTCCAGGACGAGCACACACGATGGCGGCCAAGCGGCAACGCACTGCGACCACGGCAGCAACCCTGCTGGATGTCGCCAAACACGCAGGCGTCTCGCCGATGACAGCCTCGCGCGTCATCAACCGCCACCCGCATGTGGGCGAAGACATGCGGGTGCGGGTGGAGGCTTCCGTGCAGGCCTTGGGCTACCGGCCGAATCTGGCCGGCCGCTCGCTGCGCACCAGTGGATTGCTGCGCATCGGCGTGCTGTACAGCAACCCGAGCGCGGCGTACCTCAATCAATTCATGCTCGGCCTGCTCGAACAGAGCAGTCTCAATGGCAGCCAGGTGCTGGTGGAGAAATGCGGCGCCATCCGCAGCCAGCGCGCTGCCACCGAACGCCTGCTCGCCGCCGGCGTGGACGGCGTGATCCTGCCGCCGCCGTTGTGCGATTCGCGCCAGACCATTGCCGAACTCGATGCACGCGGCATTCCGGTGGTGGCGGTGGCCAGTGGCGCACCGATGGCGCAGATCAGCTCGGTGCGCATCGACGACTACCAGGCCGCGCGCGCGCTTGTCGATCATCTGATCGCGCTTGGCCATCGCCGCATCGCCTTGATCAAGGGCGACCCAAAACACACACCCAGCGCGCTGCGTGCCAGTGGCTACGCCGACAGCCTGCAGGCGGCGGGGCTCAAGATCGATGAGGCACTGATCGCCGAGGGGTTGTTCACCTATCACTCGGGCCTGCTCGCCGCGCGCGCGTTGCTCGCACAGTCCGCACCGCCCACGGCGATCTTCTGCAGCAACGACGACATGGCAGCAGCCACCGTAGCGGTGGCGCACGGGCTGGGCCTGCGCGTGCCCGAGGATGTGTCAGTGGCCGGCTTCGACGACACGCCGGTGGCCACCACCATCTGGCCCGAACTCACCACCGTGCATCAACCGGTCACCGCCATGGGCCGCGCCGCCGTCTCGCTGCTGGCCGACGCCATTCGCGAACGACGCAAGGGCGCACCAGTGCAGGGCGTGCATCAGGTGATGAAGTACACGTTGGTGAAACGCGGCTCGACGGCTGCGCGGGTGGGGTGATGTGGTGATGTGGTGATGGTTGCAAACGTGTGGCTGCACGTGCAACGCACAAAAAAAAACCGCATCGCTTCCCGCCGATGCGGCTAAATGGGAGGGTGCCCGGGCTTGCGACCGGGCGAACTGCAGCCACCGGCCTATGCCAGTGATGGGAAGCACAGCAATCCGGCTCAGACGATCAGAGCGAAGTTCGCAATTTCGTACTGACACACGACGCCCTGCAGGCAAAGCGCGAAAACAGCTGCATGACACGATGTGTAGGGCTGCGGGGCTCGCTGATGGCGGCCGTCGTGTTCACGACCGCCATCACCGCAGACTGCGTTGCGATCAACTCATTGCACTGAGAAGAGCAAGACGGCTACTTGTTCGGCCGGGCGATCACCATCGCCGATGGCGCGCTCGCACCTGCCGCGTTGTTGGCCATCACCACGTACGTGTACGCGGCACCATTGTCGACCGCGCGGTCTAGATAGGTGGTTGAGGTGACGTTGCTGCTCACCGTCGTCAATGCCCCCGTGGTGCCGGCGCGGCGCTGCACGGTGTAGCTGGCTGCGGCGCTGACGGCCGACCAGCTCAGCTTGACGTTGCTGTCTCCCACCGTAGCGGTGAGCCCACGGGTTGCAGTCGGTACCTGGCGCGGCGCCAGTGCAACAGATGCAGCGCTGGCGGTCGCGATGTCCGGATAGGCGTTGTTGACCAGGGCAACGAACTGGTTGTGGAACCAGGCGCCGGAAATCGGCGCGCCCGGCATCGCACCACTGAGCACGCCATCGGCCGTGGTGTAGGTGGGGTCGCACATCCGGTCGAAGCCCTTGCCTTCATTATTCGGTATCAGCGTACTGGAACCATCCGACTCACCCGGTGGCTTGACCCATGCATAGGCATCCAGATGCGCGCCCGGCGCTGCAGCGGGCGGCATGCCGATCCCGGCGTTGCTCTGATTGCACCAGTTGCCACGGTGGAGCCGGCGATCGATGCGCCCGGAATTCACATAGGTCGTGATGTCGCTGCCGACTGCCGCAGTCGGGCGATTCGGCCCGCCCCAGCCATTGCGCCCGGTATCGATGATGAAGCCGATCGTGCCCGGCCAGCCCGCACCGACGAATCCGCTATATAGCGCCTGGGTGAAATCGGTCTCGTCAAAATACGGATTCCATTCGTAGTACTTGGCCGATTTGATCGGCTGGCCATTCACGCTCAACTCGGGGTTGGGCAAATTGGGCTCGTTCAACGGCGTGGTATTGGCGGTGTTGGTCACAAAGCCATCGACGCTGGACAGGCCCGCGGCGGTGCCCTGCACCACGCGTGTGTACAGCGCAATGGTCGGGCCGCGATTGCTATCCCAACCCAACCAGCCGGAATGGCCGATATCCAGATAATTGTAGGTATTGGGAATTGCGTGCAGCTTGTTGATCGCGTACTTGATGCCGGCCTCGTAGATGCCGGTGGAGTTGGCCAATGCGCAGCGCATGTCGTTCAAGTTGGTGACAAGGTTGGGCAGGCTATCGGGCTCGATGACATTGACGATGCGGATATCCT
Organism: Xanthomonas sp. NCPPB 2922; assembly: GCF_041520885.1. Taxonomy (NCBI): domain Bacteria; kingdom Pseudomonadati; phylum Pseudomonadota; class Gammaproteobacteria; order Lysobacterales; family Lysobacteraceae; genus Xanthomonas; species Xanthomonas sp. NCPPB 2922. Next base: position 15,458 of record NZ_JBGOFY010000007.1, read on the forward strand.
TGTACTTCGGGTCGGCAAAGATGCCGGCAATCACGTCGATGTATTCTTTCTTGTAGCGCTCCAGCGCTGCGGGAGTGAGCGGCAGTTCGCCATTGGATGCCAGTGCATGGCAGTCGCGCCCGGGCAGATCGTAAATGACGAAGCTGGCGGTGATGGGTGTGTTGGCCTTCTTTTGCGCCAGCGCCGCGTCCAGATGCGCGCGCAAACCGAGGCGCCCGGCGTTCTTTGAGCCGCCGGCAATCGCATCGATGCGATCGAGCCAGACTGCCGTGGGAGTGTTTTTGACCACGCCCATTTTCGCCTTGAGCGGCACACCTTTCACTTTCGCAATCGATGCATCCACCTTCTTTGCGTAATCCGGATTCACATAACCGGTTGCGCCTACGAAGGGATTATCGACATGCGATTGCGCGGACACCGCCGCGATCAGCAAAGGGTTTGCAACCAGCAATGACAACGCCAGTGTGCGCTTGATGTTGCGACGGATGCCTTGATTGGAACGCATGGTATTCACCTTTTTCCGTGGTTGGTTCTCAGGGATTGCGGATGTTCTTTCAGCACGACCGTGGTGGTATTGGCCTACTCCCATTTCTGTAAAGGCACCCATCGAAGACTCCTTGGAAGGCGATCGGACACGCTCCGCCAGCGCACATCCGCAACGGCGTACGAGAGCAAGACATCAGCAACGCGCACGCAAGGAGGCAGGCCAGATGGCCTTGATCCAGACGAAAACGCATAACGCTCAGCGTGTATCAGGGGCAGGGTACCGGGCCGATAAGCGCGTTCCGGCACTTGCGTGATGAGTGGATGATCTCCAGGGAGCGAGTGAGCGAGCAGCATTGACTGCTGTGCTTGCGAGCGGCGTGACCAAGCTCGCCATGCGCAAACTACGCCGCAGCTGTGAGCGGCGCAATCGCCAAAGATTGCGTTCGGACACAGATCCGAATACCCGCTACACCCATCGGTGCAGTCCAGGCATTACGACACAAATGGATGTGCCAGCACGCACAAAAAACGGCCACATCGCTTCCCGACGATGCGGCCGAATGGGAGGGTGCCCGACGTTTCCGTCAGGCGTACTGCAGCGCCGCATGAAAACGGCGACGGGAAGAACGCGCAATGATCGCGTGGAGAGTCTGGATAGAAGAACATGCAGCACGACGCGGATGCGCGCCATGCCGCATGGGGTGCAGCCGGATCAGAAACGCAAACGCAGGCCCGCGTAATAACGACGCTCGAAGATGTTCTGGTCGTAATAGTGGTTGGTCCACTGCGCGTAACGCCGCTCGCTCTCGCCGGTGAGGTTGGTGGCCTGTGCGTACAGCGTCAGGTGGTCGTTGACGTCGTAGCTGAAGGAGGCATCCAGATAACCGACGTCGTCGTTCCAGATCGCCAGCTCATCGCCCCACGCACCGTTATTGACCTGGCTGAAACGCTTGCTGCGCCAGTTGTAGGCCACGCGCGCCTGCAACTTGTCCTTTTGATACCACAGCACCGCATTGGCCTGGTGCTTGGAGTTGTCGCCGATCGGCAGCGTGTTGCCTTCGATATCGGTGTTGTCGGTATCGGCATCGGAGAAGGTGTAGTTGATGTTGGTGCCGAAACCGCTCAGCCAGCCGGGCAGGAAATCGAAGGCCTGTTGATAGCCGATTTCGAAGCCCTTGATCTTGCCGCCACCGCCATTGACGATGCGCTCCACCGGGCCGCCAAGCCGCACCACACCGTCGGCATCGGGCTGCGGCTCGATGTTGGTCACCGTGGTGGGGAACGACTTCACGTCGATCAGGAACGCGCCCACGCTGACCAACGACGCATCGGAGAAATACCATTCCCACGACGCGTTGTAGTTGGTGGCGCGGTACGGATCCAGATCCGGGTTGCCGGAACGGCCATTGAGGAACAGCACCGCATCGGAGGGCAGCGCGGGGTTACGCGGTGGCGTGCCATTGACCGCATAGAAGCTCACCAGACCGCGACCCAGATCGGGTAAATCCTGGCGCGCCACCGCCTTGTTGTACGCGAAACGCAGTTTCTGCGCGTCGGTGATGTCCAGCGACAGGTTGGCGGTGGGCAGCACGTCGGTGTATTGGCGATTCAGACGGTTGGTACCGATCGCCGGGCTGACGCCGTTCCATTCGACATTGCCGATAAACACGTTGCCGCTGCTCAGATACTGATCGATCGCCAGCTTGGTCTGCACGATGCGTGCGCCGATATTGGCCGTCCACGGCACGGCACTGCCGGTACCGCCTTCCAGATTCGCCAGGAAATACGCCGCCGTGCTTTTTTCGGTGACCTTGTACGAATCGGCGGCCTGCTGGTAGGCCACGTTGCCCGGATACAGGCTGTTGAGATACCCCACCGGGTCCTTCATGACCTGCGGATTGATCGCCGGCAACCCCTGGCTGCCCAGGCCGGTAACCTTGAGCGGATCGAAGTCGTTGAAGTACGCCCAGTAGCCGGGGATGGAATTGAACGGCAGCAGGCGCGCTTCGGACACGCCGCTGCAGGTGTCGGAGATCAGCGGGTCCTTGAAGTAGTACAGCGAGCGGTTGGGGTCTGCGCATGTGGTCGATACCGGCGACAGGTAGCGATAGGTGTCCAGCTTGACCTCGCGCTCGCCATAGCGGATGCCGAACTGGAAGCCGCGCACCACACCTTCGTCGAACTCGAAGGTGCCATCGGCACGGAATGCATCCATCGTCGCTTCGATCTTGTTGCCCTGCGCCCAGGTCGACATCAGCTGCCAGTTGTCCGGGTTGGACACATCGGTGCCCAGGTTGACCGCCGGGTAGGTGCCGCGGAAATCCACCGAGGCATCCACGGTTGGCAAGCCATTGGCGTTTGCCCATTGCGTCACGCCGCCGGCGCGGGTGATCTGATCGCCGCGTGTCACCACCGCATCGGCACGCGCTTCGTCGTAGGTGCGCTGCGCATCGCCATGCACCCAGCGGAACGATGCACGGAACGGGCCGCCGTCATCGAAGCGCAGCTCCAGGTTGGTGTTGAGCGAATCCGAATCGGCCACGCCGGCCATCGAATGCGCCTGGAAGCGGTTGTAGCGGAACTGGCCGTATTCGAGCACGCCGTTGGAATCGACCACCGATCCCGGCTGCAGCTGATTGGTGGCCCAGCCGGTATGCAGCTGCGCGGCCACCGAGGTGTCCTGGTCTTCGAGCTTGGTATAGGCGGCGTCGGCCAGCACCGTCCACGAGTCGTTGATGTTGAACTGAAACGAGCCGTTGACGCCGGTGCGCTGGCGGTCGGTGCTGCGGTTATCCAGTTCGGTGGCGACCCAGTTATAGAAATAATCACGCGGCAGATTGGACGGATCGGTATTGCTGCCGATGCGGCCATCGCCGTTGAAGTCGAAGCCCACGTTCTGCTCGGTGGATTTTTGCGCGCCGTTGGAATACACGCTGGGGTGCTTGTTTTCCAGGGTGGCATCGGAATACGACACCGCCAGCAGGGCGCCCCAACGTTCGGTGCGGAAGCTGGCCAGGCCCGAGTACAACTCGTTGAGTTCTTCCACGCGGTCGCCGTAGGAACCTTCGGCCTGACCGCTGAAGGTCCAGCCTTCGGGCAGATCGAACGGGCGACGCGTCTTCAGCGAGACCGTGCCGCTGATGCCGCCATCCAGATCGGCGGCAGTGGGCGACTTGATCACGTCCACGCCACTGAACAGCGTCGGCGGGATGTCGACGAAATCCGGCTGTGCGCGGCCGATGTTCGGTTGGCCGAATTGGTCGCCACCACCGGCGCTCAGATACAGCTCGCCATTCATCGTGGTCTGCACCTGCGGCATGCCGCGGATATTGAGCTGTGAGCCTTCACCGGCGGAGCGCCGGATCTGTACGCCGGGGACGCGCTGCAACGAATCGGTGATGGTGACGTCGGGCAGCTTGCCGATGTCTTCAGCCGAAATTGAATCGATGATTGCGCGGCAGTGCGCTTGTTTTCGATGGCTTCGGCCTGCGCACCGCGCACACCCTTGACCATGACCTTGTCCAACTCGGTGACACCTGCGCCGGCACTGGCGTCCTGCGCTTGCGCGCCACCAGCCAGCAAGGTCAGTGCGGCCGCGAGCGCGGCGGCCAGCGGTGTATGACGTGTATTCGACAGCAACTTGTTCATGGTCCCCTCCCAGGGATGACAACACTCCACGACCATTTCGAATGGTGCCGCCGGGGGGCGGCACGGTGTGTCTGACGCGTGCAACGCGCCAGTGCGAGCTCCGTGCGGGGGCACGGCATAGCAACTGCAAGGACGCCGCTAGGGACTGCCGCTGGCGGTGCCCGAAGACGGTGCAAGATTCCACCCGCGCAACTGCACGCGCGCGGCGCGCAAGCTGGCTTCGGCCGGCCCGCGAATTTCCACGGTGCGGCTCTCGCCAGGCGCAAGATTGAGATAGTTGTCGCTGTAGTAGGCCGGCAAGATGCGCTGGCCTTGCGCATCCACCAAGGTGAGCTTGGCGCCCAGGGCCACGTGCTGCGAGGGATTCCGCACAGTGGCGCTCAACACCGGCGCATCACCTGCCTGCAGCTGCGTGGTGAGCTCCAGTGGCACCAGCGCCAATGCGTCCAAGCCGCGCATGGCAGCGGCGTCGCGCGCCACCCAGTAGAAATTACGCGAGCGCACCGTGCCGTCGTGCTCCAGCAACTGCAGCCGCACAAAGCCCAGTTCCTTTGCGTCCGCAAGCAATGGCGCCAGCTGCAGCACGGGTGCAGACACCGCCACCGCTGTTGCATCCACCGCCTGCTCGCGCTGTTGCAGTAGGCGGCCGTCGGCCGCATAGGTCTCCGCACGCACACGCAGGCCGCGCACGTCTGTAGTCGTGTTGTTGACCACCACGACTTCGTGGCCGGGCAGATTCATCTGCACGTGCAGCGGCTCGGCGGCATTGCGCACGCCGTAGTACGCGGCGTGGGTGTCGTAATCGTGGCTGTAGATCTGCCACATGTTGCTGGGCCACGCCGGGTGGCTCATCCACAGCAGCCGGCCACTGTTCTTCGTCCACAACTGCGCGTTGAACCCTTCGAAGATGGCGCGGTGGGTTTCGTAATTGAGCAGCTGCGCCTTGCGTTCGAAATCGTCCAGACTGGTTGGTGCGCCAAGCTTGTCGCTGAGCGAGCGCATGAAGCTGGCGGTATCGCCGTTGCCGGACTGATGCCAGTCGTGATACGCCCAGCTGTCACTGATCGGCCATTGATCCTGCACCGCAGGTACCGACGCCTTGAAGGACTCCAGGGTAGAGAACGACGGTGTACCCACTTCCACCGAGAAGCCCTGCGCCAGCTTGTTGAAGTACGCCACCGGCTCGCGATAGTTGTACGGGCCGCTGCCTTGCAGATTCACTTCGTTGGAACTGCCGGTGTACCAGCGCGTGCCATCGAGCGCGGCGACCAGCGCGTCCAGGCCTTCGTTGAGGATCGGCGCGGGAACACCCTCGTTGCGGCCGAACCACAGCACAATTGAAGGATGGTTGCGAAAGCGCGTGATGACCTCGGCGGCATTGGCCAGGAACAGCGCCGCGTCGGCCGGCTCCATGTTGTAGTTCTGCGTGGATTGCCAGAAGTCGTTCAACACCAACATGCCGTATTCGTCGGCCAGGTCGAAGAAGCTCGCTTCTGTGTTCTGCCCCACCCAATTGCGCACCACGTTGAAGTGCGCATCGCGCTGCAGGCGGAAGTACGGCTCCAGGCGCTCGCGTGAGACGCGCTTGCGCCAATCGTCCATGCCCCAATTACCGCCCTTGACCGCAATCCGCACACCGTTGATGCGCAGCACCAGATGCGGGGCCAACGTACTGTCATCCAGCTGCGTCACCGCTGGCGACGCGAGTGCGCCGGGATACAGCGATTGCGCATTGCCACCGGGCACCGGGCGAATGGCGGCGTGTCGCACATCGACGATGCGCTCGCCACGCTGCCGGGCCTGATTGAGATCCACCAGCACACGACGCAGTGCGCCACGTTCGTCGAACAACGACAGCTCGTAAGTGACCTCGCGAATACCGAACCGCAGTTGCTGCAGATCCGACTGCGCACCGCCCGCTGCGACACCGACCTGCAAGGTGTACAGCGATGGTTCGCCATACCCATTCGGCCACCACAGCCGTGGATTGGTCACCACCAACTCCGGCGTATCGGCGGCGGTGAGTGTGAGCGTGGTGCCGCCCGCAGGCACGTTGACCTCACGCTGGATACGCACATCACCGAAGGCAAGCTGCACTGTGCCCTGCACCGCAGCGCCGCTAGTGTTGCGCAATGGCACGGCAATTTCCAGCTCGGCGCGGCGATGGTCGCGCGCCAGTTTGGCGGTGACCACGTGCGTGTCGCCGACCGCGAGCGGGCCGGTGGCATGCAGCTGTACGTCCTGCCAGAGCCCGGCATTGCGGTCGCGCACGGCCGGGATCCAGTCCCAGCCTTCGCTGGCAATGAAGGTGGGCCCATCCAGTGCCTGCATGCCACCGTTCTCGCCAACGCCGGCGGTCATCGACTGCTCGTGCGCAATGCCCGGATGCGGCGGCGGCGAAACACGCACGGCAATCGCATTGCGGCCGGGCGTGAGGTAGCTGCTGACATCGAACCGCCCACGCGCGAAGGCGCCACGCGTACGCCCCACCTGCACGCCGTTGACCCAGATCTCGCCGGCGTAGTTGATGCCGTTGAACACCAGTTCCAGGCGCTTGCCCTGCGTGCTGGCAGGCAGCTCGAACGTGCTGCGGTACCACCAGTCCTGGCGGCTCAGCGATTCGGGAATGGCCATGTTGTTGAGGCCGACATCCGGATCTGGATACACGCCGCGATCGACCAGCGTGGTGAGCACCGTGCCCGGCACCGTGGCCACATGCCATGCGCTACTGGAAGGTGCAGCGCCACGCGACAGCTCGGCACCACCACGCGTGCCGAGGTCAGGCGCAGCGGCCAGCTGCCAGCCGCCCACGCGCCATGACAGCGCATCCAGCGGCTGCAATGCGGGCGCATCGGTGACGGGCTTGGCCACCGGTGCGGAGAACGGTGCGGCGCTGCGTGGCAGCGTGGCGGCCGGTTGCGGTTCGAGCTGCCCAGCCATTTGTTTGGTCTGCACGCGCCAGCCTGGCGACGCATCTTCGAAGCGCTGCAACACTGCATTCGGCGCGTGACGTGCCTGCTGCGCAATAGCGGCTGCATCGAGCGCACCGGCGCGCGCGGTGAAATTGGCGATGTCGCCACCGAAGTGCAGCGACGCGGCATCGGCCGGCACGCGTGGGCCGAAGACCAGCGCCGGCGCCACCGCACGTGACACGCGCGTGCCACTGGCCACCTGGCGTCCATTGGCATACAGCGTCAGCCGTGCACCTTGCGCCACCGCTGCAATTTGCGTCCACGTACCTACCGGCAACGCCTGTTTGCTGCGCAGCACGGCATCGCCTTGGGCAAAACCAAGACGGCCGTTGTCGATCACGAAGAAAAGCCCGTCGCCGTGCGCATCACCTAGACCTGCAATGCGCACGGTACCGGGCACGTCCATGGCAGGACGCACCCAACCGGACACACTCCAGTCTGCGTCGGCCGCCAGCATCGGTGCATCGGCGGCCAGCGTCTTGCTCAAGCCAACGCCGCCTGCGAGCACGCGCACGTCATAAGGACCGGGCGGATCGACCTTGGCGGGTGCAGCCTCCACTGCAGTCCAGCCCACGCAACCACACAACAGCCACAGCGCTCCACGGCGGAACGCCTTGCGAACCATCAGCATTAGAGGCCTCTCCCAAGCTCTACTGCCAAGCAACGGTGAACATCGCTGACGCGATGTTGCCCGTAACTGCCGCCCCTGTTTCGGTTGCCACGGTGCGAGGTAACGTTACCCCAGGAGGATATCGACAACAACCGTTCTGCGTTAGGGTTGGCGCACCCAGGAGGAGGGAATCATGCGAAACCTGATCCAGTCCGCATTACCGGCAGCGGCGCTGCTGCTGTCTTTGAGCGTTATTCCTGCTGTTGCGCAGCCATTGCGCGTGCAATCACCCACTGCACGCACGCAAGTGGAGTTCACGCTGAGCGAGGGCGGCATTCCCACCTATCGCGTGCTGTACCGCAACAAAGTAGTGCTCGACGATGCACCGCTTGGACTGGATCTCGGCCGCAACAACAAGCTCGGCCACGGCATGACCGTGCAGGGCAGCAGCAGTGAAGATCACGACAGCCGCGTGACGCTGACGGTGGGGAAAACCCGCCAGGCACGCGACCACTACCGGCAGCTACGTGTGCAGTTGGTCGACGCCGCACAACACCGGCTTGAGATCGAACTACGCGCCTACGACGATGGTGTCGCACTGCGTTATGTGCTGCCCAAGGCGGGCAAGCTCGAGATCCGCAACGAACTCACCAGCTTCGCGTTTCCACGTGATTACCCGTGCTGGACCTTGAACCTTGGCCGCTTCGGCACCAGCCACGAGGGCGAATACGACGCCATCGCCGCATCGAAACTGCGCCCGCACAACCTGCTCGAACTGCCACTGGTGTGCCAGACCGATGCACAGGGCACGACACTGGCGATTGGCGAGGCCAATCTGCGCGATTACGCCGGCTTGTATCTCACCGGCCGGGCCGATGGCGGGCTGGGCGTGTCGGCAAAGCTGTCGCCACGGCTGGATCAACCCGCGCTGGCGGTGAGCATCGATGCGCAGGGCCGCGACTTCGCCACACCGTGGCGCGTGATCATGCTCGGCGACACGCCGGCATCGCTGATCGACTCCAATCTGATCACGCTATTGAATCCGCCGCCGGCCTTCGATGCCAGTTGGGTGCGCCCCGGTAAATCGGCGTGGGATTGGTGGTCGGGCAGCCTGGCCGGTGGCGTTGCACAGCCTGGCATGAATACCGCCACCATCCAGCGCTATATCGACCACGCGCATCAGTTGAAGCTGGAGTACATGCTGATCGATGACGGCTGGTATCACGGCAGTACCGGCGATGGGCAATACAACAGCGATGCGGACATTCGCCGCCCGGTGGAACAACTCGACCTGCCCGGCCTGGTGACGTATGGGCGGCAACGGGGTGTCGGCCTGTGGCTATGGGCGCATTGGCGCGCACTGGATGCGCACATGGACGAGGCGCTTGCGTGGTATCAGCAACTCGGCATCAAGGGCATCAAGGTCGACTTCATGGACCGCGACGACCAGCAGATGGTGGACTTCTATCACCGCCTGCTCGCCAAGGCCGCCGAACACAAACTGCTAGTGGATCTGCACGGTGCCTACCACCCCACCGGCCTCACCCGCACCTATCCCAACTACCTTACGCAGGAAGGCGTGCTCGGTGCCGAGTACAACAAGTGGACCACGCGCATCACCGCCACGCACAACCTTACCCTGCCCTTCACCCGCATGTTGCTCGGGCCGATGGACTACACCCCTGGCGGATTTCGCAACGTGCGCCCGGCCGCGTTCAAGCCGCAGCACATCGCGCCACAGGTGATGACCACGCGCGCGCAGCAGCTGGCGATGTATGTGGTGTACGAGAGCCCGTTTGCGGTGGTGTCCGACAGCCCCGAGCAATACGAAAACGTGCCCGCAGCGCAATTTCTGCGCGATGTGCCTGCCAGCTGGGACGAAACCCGCGCGATCGAAGGCGCGATTGGCGAGCACATCGTGCTGGCGCGCCGCAGCGGCAAGGACTGGTATGTGTGTGCGATGACCAACGAACAGGCGCGCACGCTGCAAGTGCCGTTGACGTTCCTGGACAAGGGCACCTGGACAGCGACGATCTATGCCGATGGCGCAGCGCCCACCGAGGTGAACATCGAAACACGCAAGCTGACTCGCAATGACATATTACAGCTACAGCTGGCGGCAAGCGGCGGCGCGGCGATCCGGCTGCACAAGAAGTAGTCGTGCCGCGGCACTATCGTGAGCAAGGCACGTGTGCGCACTTCGCCACGTGCACGCTGGCGCGCGCCGGCATTGCGGCCGCATTGTTATCGCGCTGATTTCGGCCGCGAGGGATTGCGACGCGGCCGTGTCAGCTACGAGCGAAATTTTCTCAGTGCAACGGACGCTGACAAGCGTTGTAGCGGTGTATTGGCCTCGGCGCCGATGCAAGCTTACGAACACCGCATCGGGACACGTGGGCACTGATCGCTGTTTGCGACCATGCGAAAAACGCGGTGGCATCGTTGCTTCCGCACGTTGCAGAACACGATGGCTCGTCTTGTTCCACATGCAGCTTGCCGTCATGGCTGGCTGCAGCTCACCCGCAACAACCGCGCATCACCGCCCGCAGCGCAGGCGGTGATGCGACCGATTACGGCAGATTGATCCCGGCACACGTTGCCGGGCGTGCGTCCTTGATGGGCTGCACGCCGCTGGCATCGAAGCGCAGCGCCGCATGTGTCGGCGCGAACGCCGGCCAGGCCGGCAAGCCCGCCGCGTTGGGGTTGCCACCCTGTACGAACGCCGCCCAATAACGCTGCAGGTTTACCGGCGGCCTGCCGATCGGCAGGCCCTTGAACAGGAATGGCAACTCGGCACTATGGGTCACCTGGCCACCGGGTGCGGCGGTATCGAACACGTAGTGCCACACCGGCGCACCGAGTGCTGCCTGCCGCTGCGCGACGGTGACCGCAGGGCAGCGGAAGGTGAGATCGGTGGACAGCTGCACCGCGGGGCTACCTTCGCGCGCGGTGCGCTTTGCCTGCGCACGTTGCTGCCGTTGCAGCACGGCGTCGGCCTGCGCCGGGTAGTCGCGGCGCACACGTGCCTGCGCGCCCTGCTCGCCGCCATAGGTGAGCTCCTGCACCACATACCCGATCAACAGCGGCACCTTGGCCTGTTTGCCGTCGGCCAGCAGCGCCGCTGGCGCACGCGGCAACACGCGCCCGTCCACCACCGCCTGCAACCAGAGATAGCCATCGTCATCCAGCGCGGGCACGTCCACGCCCTGCGCGGCCTGGATCACACGCTCGGCCGGCAGCGCGCGCAGCTGTGCCAGCAGCGTCGCTGCATCGTCGATGCCGGCACGTGCGGCGATGCTGACACCCAGTGCGCGGTTGTCTTGCAGCGACCGCGCCGGCAAGCCAAAGCCGGCGGTGCCGCTCTGTTCGATCGCCGCGGAAAACAGGCCACGCGCCAACGGGCTGAGCATCAGCAGGCCCACGTCCTGGCCACCGGCCGATTGCCCGGCGATGGTCACACGCGCCGGGTCGCCACCGAACTGGGCGATGTTGTCGCGCACCCACTGCAACGCGGCGATCTGGTCGAGCAAGGCGTAATTGCCAGCGGCAGCATTGTCGCCATCGCGCAATTCCGGCAGCGACAGAAAACCGAACGCACCCAGGCGATATTGCAGCGTCACCACCAGCATGTCCTGCGCCACCAGGTTGGTCGGCAGATGCCCATCGGCGCCACCGGCCACATTGGCGCCGCCATGGATCCACACGAACACCGGCAGCGGTTTGGCTGGCTGCAACGCCGGCGTCTGCACCTCTACATACAGGCAGTCTTCGGTGCCGCGCTTGGCCATGGCGTTGTTCCAGCCCAATGCAGGCTGCACGCACGGGGTGGCGGCCACCGTGGCATCGCGCACGCCTGTCCAGGCCGGTGCCGGTTGCGGCGGCCGCCAGCGCAGCGCACCCAACGGCGGGGCGGCAAACGGAATCGCGCGGAACACCGCGCTGCCATCGTCCTGCCATTGGCCGCGCACCGGGCCGTGGTCGGTCTGCACCTGCGGCGGCGCAACCGGCGAGAGGGCAGCAGCGTTGCCGGCAACGGCCAACGCGCAACTTGCGGCAAACATCCAGACACGCGTGCGCATGCTTACGCTCCTGTCAGCGCGCGTGCGCGCCAGGCGGCTTGGAAGACAGCGGTGGCGGAGGCCACATTGAGGCTTTCCACCAGGCCGCTGCCGTGGATGGACAACTGCAGATCGCAGGCGCTGGCGAACTGCCGGTCCATACCTTCGCTTTCCGCCCCCATCACGTAGACGAGGCGCTGCGGCAACGCGGTGGCAAACACATCCTGCCCGCCGTCCACCAGCGTGGCGGCCACCGCAAAGCCGGCCTGCCGCAGCTGCGCCATCGCCTGCGCGGTATCGGGAAGCTGCACCAGCGGCACCGCTTCAGCGCCGCCTTCGGCCACGCGCGCGGCGGCACCGGACAATCCCAGCGTGGAGCCGGCCGGCAACAACAGACCAGCCACACCGAAGTGCGCCGACGAGCGCAGGATGGCGCCGAAGTTATGCGGGTTGCCCACCCCATCCAGCCACAGCGCCAGCACCGGGCCTTGCGGCAAGGCCGCCAGCCAGTCCTGCAGCGGCTGCGGCGGCACCCGCAACACCTCGGCCACGATGCCTTCGTGATGCGTGCTGGACGCCAGCTTGGTGAGGTCGGCCTCTTCCACCACGCGGTAGCCCAGGCGCTGCGCCACGCACCAGGCCAGCAAGGCCTTGAACTGCGGGATACGCGCTTCGGTCAGGTAGATCTTGCGCAGCGCATGCGGGCGCGCCTTGAACACCGCCTGGATCGCATTGATGCCGTACAGCCGCAGCTCGCGCGCGTTGTTGGCGCTGGCCGCGGCCGGCGCCGCAGCGCTGGTGCGCGGCGCCGGAGCAGACGGCGCGGGTGCGCGTGGCGCCGCACGGCCCCACGGATTGAGCGGCGCTGCGCCGCTGCCGGCGGTGTCGCGCGGCGGCCGTGCGCCACGCCCATCATGCTGTTTCATCGTTGTGTCCAGAAATCCGCGTTCTTGATGCCGAGCGAGACAGGATCGAACACGGGATCCAGCCCCTGGCGTTTCTGCCGTTCGTAATCCTTCAAGGCCAGCATCGCCGGCTTGTGCAGGATCAGGATGGCGATGATGTTGAGCCAGGCCATGACGCCCACGCCGATGTCGCCCAGGGCCCATGCCAGCTGCGCATTATGAAACGCGCCGAAGATCACCATGCCCAGGATGCCCAGGCGCAGCAGCAGCACGGTGAGCGGACGCCGGCGGTTGCCGTTGATGTAGCTCAGATTGGTTTCGGCCATGTAGTAATAGGCCATGATCGTGGTGAACGCGAAGAAGAACAGCGCGATCGCCACGAAGCCCGCGCCCCAGCCCGGCAGCACCGATTCCACCGCGGCCTGCGCATAGCCCGGGCCCTCTTCCACGCCGACCAGGCCCGCATACAGCCCTGGCTTGGCCCCATCGGGCGAATACACGTTGTACTTGCCGGTGGTGAGGATCAGGAAGGCCGTGGCGGTGCACACCATCATGGTGTCGAAGTAGATCGCAAATGCCTGCACGTAGCCCTGTTTGGCCGGGTGCGAGACCTCGGCCGCGGCGGCGGCGTGCGGTCCGGTGCCCTGCCCGGCTTCGTTGGCGTAGATGCCGCGCTTGACGCCCCATTCCACCGCCAGGCCCAGCAATGCACCGAACGCGGCATGGCTGCCGAAGGCGCTGCTGAAGATGGTGGCGAACATGTCCGGCACGCGTTCGGCGTTGAGCACCATGATGACCAGCGCCATCAGGATGTAGCCCATGGCCATGAACGGCACCACGATCTCTGCGAAGTTGGCGATGCGCTTGACGCCGCCGAAGATGATCACCGCCAGCATGCAGGCCACCAGGATACCGATGCCCAGCTTGGCGGCATCGCGCATCGGCAGGCCCATCCACTGCCCATCCATCGCGCCGCACAGGCTGGTGCCGCGGCAGGCGTTGATGGCGCTGTCGGCGATGGCATTGGCCTGCACGCCGGGCATCAGAAAGCCGGTGGCGATGATGGTGGCCACTGCGAAGGTGAGCGCGTACCACTTCAGGCCCATGGCCTTTTCGATGTAGTACGCCGGGCCACCGCGATAGCGGCCATCGGCATCCTTGATCTTGTAGATCTGCGCCAGCGTCGATTCCACATACGAGGTGGACGCGCCGAGAAAGCCCATCACCCACATCCAGAAGATCGCGCCCGGCCCGCCGAAGGCGATGGCGGTGGCCACGCCGGCGATATTGCCAATGCCAATGCGCCCGGCCATGGACATCGCCAGGGCCTGGAACGACGACACGCCGGCATCGGATTTCTGCCCGCCCACGGTGAGGCGGACCATTTCCACGAATCCGCGCACCTGCATGAAGCGGGTGCGGATGGTGAAGTACACGCCGGCGCCCAGACACATGAAGATCAGTGCCTTGCTCCAGACGATACCGTTGATGCCATTGATGAGTGCTTCCACGCAATCTCCCCGACGCGCCGACCGTTGACCCCAGCGAGGTGGGGAGTGCCCCGATTCTGGCCGAAAGCGCTGCACGATGCGACGTGCACGCGCGCCACAGGCTCAGCGTGTAGCCGCGAACCGGCTGAAAACGTGCAGATCGTGCGTGCCATCGGGGCGCAGCAGTGCGCCGCGCCGCACGCCCTGGGCCACGAACCCGTTCTTGCGCAATACCTGGGCAGAGGCCGGGTTGCTGTCCAGTACGGTCGCATCGATGCGTGTGAGTGGCAGCGCGTGCAAGGCCCACGCGAGGTAGGTCTGCACGCTGCGGGTCATCCAGCCGCGCCCCCAATACGCGCGGCCCAGCCAGTAGCCCAGTTCAGCGACATCGTCTGCACCACCGCCCGCACGACGCAGCGCGATGCTGCCGCAGGCCTGGCCGTCGATCACGATGGCCAGCACGGGGTCGCGCAGATCCACCACTTTGCCGGCCAGAAACGCCTCGCCATCGGCACGCGTATACGGGTGCGGAAAGCGCGTGCTCAGCCCGCGCGGCACCAACGGGTCGTTGGCATGCATCAGCAAGGCGTCCAGGTCGTCCTGGCGCCAGCGGCGCAGTAAGAACCCTTCCCCCTGCAACTGCAGGTCATCGAACATGCACTGGCCTCACCGTGCAGCAGCGTCGCAACGCTGCTGCACCATTGCCGCACGCCAAGCTCAGCGCTTGGCGGTCTGCGCCTGCTTGAGCGCGGCGCACAGGCGGATCGCCTCGCCGGTCTGGGCCAGGCCGCGGTCGGCGCCGCTGAGCGTGGCCAGGCGTGGCTTGAAGAACGCATCCAGACGATCGGCTTCCTCCACGCTGCAGCCGTTGAATGCGCCCAGCGACGGCAGGCCGCCGCCATCGAACGAACCACTGCGCTGCACGATGCGGTCGAAGTTGGCGGTGAACCACGGCCACATCGAGGCATGCGAGGCGTCATAGCTATGCCCACGCGTCAGCAGGCTCTTCATCTCGCCGACCTTGATCGCATCGGTCAATGCAAAGTCGCGCACCTGGGTGAGCAGTGCCGGATCCTGCACCGCGCCGAGCGCGGCGATCATCGCGTTGCGCTGCGCCGGGTCGGCATGCGTGCGCAGCGCCTGGATCAGCGTCTGCACGGCCGCGGCGCCGCGCTCCTGCGCGGTCACCGCCAGCACGGTGCCGAGCAGGTCGGGATTGGCCGCGGCGAAGTTCAGGCCATTGGCGCCACCTGCCAGCACCGCATCGCCCTGGGCCAACAGCGCGCTGCGCACTTCCGGGGTCTGCAGCCGCAGGCCGAACAGGCCGGCCAGGGACGTGCGCAATGTGGTGTCGTCGATCGACTCCTTGGCGCGGCGGGTGTAGCCAAGCTGACGCAGACGCGGCAGGTAGGCCTGCTCGGCCGCCTTGCGCAGGTTGGCGCGCTGCGCATCGGTGGTGGCCTGGTAGCGCCAGATCCAGACGAAGCGGTCCACCAACGCGGTGGACACATCGGCAGACTCGGCGCCGGCCAGTTGCTTCATCGCCGCCAGCACCACTTCGGTGTCGGCATCGCCGTGGCGATACGCCGCATCGATGGCGTCGGCGTAGGAGAGCTTTTCGTTTTCGTCGAGCTGTGCGACCTGCTTGCCGAGTGCGGCCAGCTGCTTCTTCGGCAGGCTGAAACGGTAGTAGCCGGCGCCACGCGCATTCGGGAACACCCAGGTGTTCTTGCCGGCACCTTCCAGCACGATGCTGCCGCTGCCGCTTTCCAGCAGTTGGCAGGCGGTGCCCACCTGGTTCTTGCCCTTGCCGTACTTCACGCACACCGGCACGCCCCACTGCTGCGCGGTGGAACCGGATGAGCCCAGCGGCAGGTAGCGCTGCTGTTGCAGTTTGACCACGGTCTTGCCGCCCTCGCGCGCCACCTGCGTCTGCAGGTACGGCACGCCCGGCTGATTCAGGAAGCTGCGGAATGCGGCCTTGAAATCCTCGCCCTTGCCGGCGGCTTCGGCGATCGCATCGACCAGGTCATCGGCGGTGGCGCTGCCGAACTTGTGCTTGGCGATGTAGGCGCGCATGCCCTCGCGGAACACGTCCTCGCCGACGAAACCCTCGAACATCGCCAGCACCGCCGCACCCTTCTGGTAGGTGATGCCGTCGAAGGCGGTTTCGATGTCGCCGTTGCCAGTGATCGGCTGGCGGATCTTGCGTGCGCTGACCAGGCTGTCGTTATCCATCGCGTGCTGCGCACCGCCGATGCGGTCCAGATTGGCGCGGTATTCCGGGTGCAGCTGCATGGTGACCTTCTGCTGCATCCAGGTGGCGAACGCTTCGTTCAACCACAAATCGTCCCACCACGCCATGGTGACAGTGTCGCCGGTCCATTGGTGCGCCAGCTCGTGCGCGTTGGTGTTGAAGGAGCGCTGCACGTTTTCGGCCGGCGAGTCCTTGTCCAGCAGCAACAGCCAGTCGCGGAAAGTCACAAACCCCGGGTTTTCCATGGCGCCGGCACTGAAGTCCGGTGCAGCAACCAGGTCGAGTTTGTCGAACGGGTAACCGAACGCGTAGTAGTCCTCCAGCGCCGCAATAATCGCCGGGGTCTGGTCAAGCGCGGGGGTGATGCGCGGGCCCTGGCCCTGGGCGGCGATGCCACGTAGCGGTGTGGCTGCGGGGCGCTGTGGGGTGGCCGGCATGGCCGGCACATCCACCACATCCCACGGGCCGGCCGCGTAGGCCACCAGATAGGTGGGCAGCGGCAGCGTCGGCGCGAAGCTCACCGTCTTCCAGCCCTTGCCGGCCGGCTTGGTGGAGGTGGCGATGGTGTTGGCCAAGGCCTGATCGCCCGCGGGCACGGTCAGGCTCAGATCGAACGGCGTCTTGAACGAGGGCTCATCGAAACCGGGGAACGCGTAGCGCGCACTGATCGGCTCCATCTGCGTCATCGCATATGCCTTGCCCTGGTACTTCACCTGATACAGGCCCTGCAGCTGCTGATTGAGCGGCGCGCTGTAGGTGATGTCCACGGTGAGCGTCTGCGGTTTGAGCGTGCGGCCGAAGTCCAGGCGCACCACGCCGGCCTGCGCATCGGCATCGACATAGCGTGCGGTGAGTGCCTTGCCCTTGGCCGGCTTCACAGTGGCCTTGCTGACCTTCAGCTCCTTGCCGTGCAGCCAGAGATGGTCCGATGCCTGCTTGAGCTGCACGCGGATGGTGGTGCGGCCGCTGAACTGCGCCTGCTCCGGATCCACCTTGATCTCCAGACTGTAGTGCTCGGGCACCGCCCAGGTGGGCAGGCGGCCATTGGGCACCGGCTCGCCGGCGGATTGCGCCAGGGCGCTCCCGCAGCACAGCGCAAGGACGGAGGGAGCAAGCAGACAGGCAAGACGACGCATGGGCGATTCCGGTCAAGGTAACCGCCGAAGTCGACCACAGCCAGGCAGTGCTGTCATGTGACCATAGTCATTGCACGGGGCGGTGCAGGCAATCGCGGCCACGCACCGCCAAAGTCGGCATGTTGGCTGATGGCTGGGGGCGACACAGCGCCGGTTGTGCATCACACGCGGGGCAGTGCCGCAGCTCATGAGTCATTGCATGCAGCTTGGCCACATGCATGCATGGGATGGCCTGCATTGCAGGGCGCCTGCGCGCACCACGCGTGCCGCCTGCTCGCACGCGGCGCAGCAGGCTATACGCAGTCACTGGTTCGGTTACGTCACAGGATGCCGAAACGATCGCTCGGCAGCGCAGTTGTTGCCGGCAGCGAAACCCGCTGCCGGCACCTGGATTACGCGTGTCCACCCACCGAAGGCGTGCGTGCCTCCAAGGCATCCAGCTCGCGCGCCAGTGCTTCGGGCGACTTGGTGTACGGGGCGATCAGGCTGTAGAACGCCGGCACCACGTACAGCGACAGCAGCGTGGACAACGACACACCAAAGATCACCACCACGCCGATGGTGGCGCGGCTGGCCGAGCCGGGCCCGCCAGCCACCACCAACGGAATTGCACCGACCACCGTGGCGATGGACGTCATCAGAATCGGGCGCAGGCGCACCGATGCCGATTCGACGATGGCCGCGTGCACAGTGCGGCCTTCGTCGCGCAGCTGATTGGCAAACTCAACGATCAGAATGCCGTTCTTGGCCGCCAAGCCCACCAACATCACGATGCCGATCTGACTGAACAGATTGAGCGTACCGCCGGTGAGCCACAGGCCGACCAGCGCGCCCAGTACCGCCAGCGGCACCGTCAGCATGATCACCAGCGGATGGGCGAAGCTCTCGAACTGCGCTGCCAGCACCAGGTACACCACCAGCAAGGCCATGCCGAAAGTCAGCAGCACCGCACTGCCAGATTGCTGGTACTCACGCGATTCGCCCTTCCATTCCACCTGCGCGTATTCGGGTAACTCTTCCTGCGCAGTCTGCTGGGCCCAGGCGATGGCATCGCCCAGCGGATAGCCCGGCGCCAGACCGGCACTGATGGTGATCGCGCGCAGCCGATTGAAGCGGTTCAACGTGCCGGCTTCAGCCACTTCACTGAGCGTGACCAGGTTGGACAGCGGAATCAGCTCGCCACGGATCGAGCGCACGCGGATGGCGGTGAGGTCTTCGGGCGACATGCGACCTTCGCGGCCGGCCTGCAGCATCACGTCGTATTCTTCGCCGTTGTCGACGAAGGTGGTCACGCGGCGTGAGCCCATCAAGGCTTCCAGCGCGCCGCCAATCGCAGTGACCGACACGCCCAGATCTGCCGCGCGCAGGCGATCGATATTCACGCGCATCTGCGGGCGGGTTTCCTTGTAGTCCGAATCCGCGCCCACCAGGCCGGGATTGGATTCCATGCGCTGCAGGATGCGGTCGCGCCATTGCGCGATCTCCGCGTAATCCGGGCCGCCCAGCACCATCTGGAACGGTTGGCCGCGGCTGCGCACCAGCCCGCCGCTCACCTGGGTGCGCGCACGCACGCCGGTCAGCACGTTGAGTTTCTGCTGCAGCTCGTCGGCAACCTCGGTGGTGGGGCGGTCACGTTTTTCCCAATCCTGCAGGAACACACTCACGCGGCCGGTGTGCATTTCCTCGCTGCTGCCAAACCCGCCGGGCACGCGCGGATTGGCACGCACGATGGGTTTGTCCGCGCCCACGTACGGGCGCAGGATGTCTTCCACCTGATGCATCTGGCCCACGGTGTAATCGAAGCCCGCACCTTCCGGGCCGTCGATCATGATCTGGAAGTTACCGCGGTCCTCGGCCGGAGCCAGCTCGGACGGAATGCGGCTCATCAACCACGCGCTGGCGCCCAGCGCCAACAGCATCAGCAACGCGAAGATCCAGGTGCGCTGCACATGCCGTTCCAGCGATCGCCCGTAGGCGGCCGACACCGCCTGCATGCGCCCGTTGAACCACTGATGGAAACGATTGGGCTTGGCCTGGTCGTGCGCGCGCAACAGCTTGGACGACATCATCGGCGTGAGCGTCAGCGCCACGAAGGCCGAAATCGCCACCGCTGCCGCCAGTGCCACCGCCAGCTCACGGAACAGCCGCCCGGTATTGCCTTCCAGAAAGCCCACCGGCAAAAACACCGCCACCAGCACCGCGGTGGTCGCAATCACCGCGAATGCCACCTGGCCGGTACCGCGCTTGGCGGCCACCAGCGGCGGCTCGCCGAGGTCGATGCGGCGCTGGATGTTTTCCACCACCACAATCGCATCGTCGACCACCAGGCCGATACACAGCACCAACGCGAGCAGGGTGAGCAGGTTGATCGAGAAATCGAACGCGTACAGCGCAATGAACGCGGCAATCAGGCACACCGGCACGGTAACGGCCGGAATCAGGGCCGCGCGTGCGCTGCCCAAGAACACCCAGATCACCACCAGCACCAGCACCACCGCTTCGATCAGCGTGTGGTAGACGCGCTCCACCGCCGCATCGATGAAGGTGGTGGTGTCGAAGGCAACGAAGATGTTGGTGCCCTGCGGCAGGGTCTTCTGGATTTCTTCGGCCTGCGCGCGTGCTTCGCGTGCCACGTCCAGCGCGTTGGCGGTGGAGTTGCGCACGATGCCCAGGCCCACGTTGGGCACGCCATTGCTCTGGAAATACGCGCGCCGTTCGGCCGAGGTGAGCTCCACCTTGGCCACGTCGCCCAGCCGCACCACATAGCCGCCCTCGCCCTTGCTCAGCGGCAGCTTGGCGAAGTCCTCCGGTTTGAGATAGCTGCGCTCCACGCGCAAGGTGAAGTCGCGCTGCGCCGATTCGATGCTGCCGGCCGGCAACTCCACGTTTTCGTTTTGCAGCGCGGTTTCCACATCGGCCACGGTGAGTGCGCGCGCGGCCAATTGGTCGCGGTCCAGCCAGATGCGCATCGCGTAGCGCTGCCGCCCGCCGATGCGCACCTGCGCCACGCCGTCCAGGCTGGAGAAGCGGTCAACGACATAGCGTTCGGCGTAGTCGGACAGCTGCAGCGTGTCCATCGTGCTGGAGCTCATGTTGAGCCACAGAATGGGGTCGGCGTCGGATTCGACCTTGGAAATCTCCGGCGGGCGCGCCTGATCCGGCATGCGGTCGGACACGCGGCTGACCGCGTCGCGCACGTCGTTGGCAGCCGCTTCCACATCGCGCGTCGGCACGAACTCGATGCTGATGTCCGACGAACCATTGCGGCTGCGTGCCTCGATGGTTTCGATCCCCTCGATGCCGGCCAATGCGTCTTCCAGCACCTGGGTGATGCGGCTTTCCACCACTGCCGCCGAGGCGCCGGTGTACTCCACGTCCACCGAGACGATGGGCGGGTCGATCGCCGGCAATTCACGCAGCGTGAGCCGGGTGAAGGACATCACGCCCAGCACGATCAGCAACAGGCTCATCACCACCGCCATCACCGGGCGGGTAATGGACAGGTCGGAGAGCTTCATTGTACGGCCTGCTTGCCGGCGGTGGCGGTCGCATTGGCGTTTGCCGGCGCGGCCTGCGCGTCGATCTTCAGGCCCGGGCGCAACTTGCCGGTGCCATCCACCACGATGCGCTCACCGGCTTTGACGCCTTCGAGGATTTCCACCTTGCCATCGCGGCGCTCGCCCAGCCGCACGTCGGCGCGCTCCACGCTGCTGTCCGGCTTGACCCGGAACACATACGACTCGCGCCCCACCTGAACCACCGCAATCTCCGGAATCACCAGCGCCTGCCGCGCCGGCTGGAACAGCCGCACATCCAGCAACATGCCCGGGCGCAACCGGCGGTCGTCGTTGGGGAAATCCGCACGCACGGTCACCGACCGCGTGGTTTCATCGATGCGCGAATCGATCGCCGCCACTTCACCTTCAAACTGCGCGCCCGGGTAAGCCGCGGCGCTGCCGTTGACCACGTTGCCAAGCTCGACCAGGCCGAGCTGCGACTCGGGCACCTGGAAATCCACATACATGCGCTCGACATCATCGAGCGTGGTGATCACGGTGCTGGCGGTGATC
Organism: Xanthomonas sp. NCPPB 2922; assembly: GCF_041520885.1. Classification (NCBI taxonomy): domain Bacteria; kingdom Pseudomonadati; phylum Pseudomonadota; class Gammaproteobacteria; order Lysobacterales; family Lysobacteraceae; genus Xanthomonas; species Xanthomonas sp. NCPPB 2922. The sequence continues at coordinate 37,090 of NZ_JBGOFY010000007.1, forward strand.
AGCGACCCGGGGCTGACCTGGCGGATGCCGAGCACGCCGGAGAACGGCGCGCGCACTTCGCGGTCGGTGATCTCCGCGCGCATCTGCTGCACGCGCGCCTCGGCGGCGTCGCGCAGCGCACGTTGGGTGTCCACGGTGGACTTGGCCACCAGTTGCTGGCCGACCAGGCTCAGCTGGCGCCGATACAGCTGCTCGGTTTCCTCGAAGGTGGCCTGGGCGGCGGTCAACGCGGCCCGCTGCGAATTGCCCCGCAGACGCAACAGCAGCTGCCCGGCCTTGACCTCGTCGCCACTGTCGAAGTTGACCTGCTCCACCACATCGCTCACCGCGGCGGTCAGCGCCACCGACTCGCGCGCACGCACGGTCGCGATCGACTGCACGGTCGAATTCCATGGCTGCACGCTCACCACTTGCACGACGACCGGAATCGGTTTGCTGGCGGCGGGCGCACTGGTCTGGCGGGCGCAACTGGTCAGCCCGACGGCCAACAAAAGCGCCACGCAAAAACGTGCGCTGGGTCGAACAAGCATCAGAACATCCTGGCGGGGTACGGCGAAAGTTTAACGACCCAGCCGCCATGCGGTTGACGAAAAGGGCGTGCTTTGCACCATGACCAAAGACCCTTGTCCTCGTCGCCACGATGCGGTGCTCAGGCAGCCACCACAGCGCGCGCACGTCGCTCAGACCGGCATCACCGGTACCGGAGCGGCCCGTACCTGCGTACGTGCCGGCGCCCATGCACCTGCTGCTGCCCTGTCTGACCACCGCTTAATGCGTTGTTGCAGCCTGCCCTCAGCGCTCCAGGCCCAGGTATTCCAGGACATGCCGCGCCAGCGCCTCTACGTTCTCACCATCGGCGTGAAGATGGATTTCCGGGCGCTCGGGCGCCTCGTACGGCGAATCGATCCCGGTGAAATTGGGAATCTGCCCGGCGCGGGCCTTGCGGTAGAGGCCTTTCACGTCGCGTGCCTCGGCGACCGCCAGAGGCACGTCCACAAACACTTCGACGAATTCACCCGAGTCAAAACGCTCGCGTGCCAGCTGGCGTTCGGCACGGAACGGGGAAATGAAGCTCACCAGCACGATCAGCCCGGCATCGGCCATCAGCCGTGCCACCTCGGCCACGCGGCGGATGTTTTCCACGCGGTCCTCGTCGGTGAAGCCCAGATCGCGGTTGAGCCCGTGGCGCACGTTGTCGCCGTCCAGGATGAAGGTGTGATAGCCCAGCGCATGCAGGCGCTTGTCCACCAGGTTGGCCACCGTGGACTTGCCCGCACCGGACAGGCCGGTGAACCACAGCACGCGCGGCGCCTGGCCCTTGATGCGCGCGCGCGCGGCGCGGTCCACATCCAGGTGCTGCCAATGCACGTTGCCGGCGCGGCGCAGCGCAAACTCCAGCGCACCGGCCGCGACCGTGGCATTGGTCTGCCGGTCGATCAGGATGAAGCCGCCCAACACCCGGTTGCGCGCATACGGGGCAAAGGCGATCGGCTCGTCCAGCGACAGGTTGCAGTAGCCCACCTCGTTGAGCTCCAGCCGCTTGGCGGCCAGCCGCTCCTGCGTGTTCACATCGACCTTGTGCTTGATCTCGCTGATGCTGGCGGTGACGGTGCGGGTGCCGATCTTGAGCCAGTACGGGCGGCCCGGCAGCAATGCGGCATCGTCCATCCACAGCACGTGCGCGGCGAACTGGTCGGCCACTTCTGGCGGGTCGTCCACGGCGGCGATGATGTCGCCGCGGCTGATGTCGATCTCTTCACGCAAGGTCAGCGTCACGGCCTGCCCGGCGCGTGCGCTGTCGACCACGCCATTGGCATCCAGCACGCTCGCCACATGCGCGCGGCGCCCGGACGGCACCACCACCACCACATCGCCGCTGCGTACCTGGCCGGCAGCAATGGTGCCGGCATAGCCACGGAACTGCGCGTTGGGCCGATTGACCCACTGCACCGGCAGGCGCAACCCACTCACTGCGTCGGGCGTCTCCAGCTGCACGCTGTCCAGGTGCTGCAGCAGATGCGGCCCCTGGTACCACGGCATGCGCGTGGACGCGCTGGACAGGTTGTCGCCGGCCAGTGCAGACAGCGGAATGCACTGCACATCGGCAATGCCCAACTGCGCCGCCAGGGCGCGGTAGCTGTCGACGATGGTGGCGAACACCTGCGCGTCGTAGTCCACCAGGTCCATCTTGTTGACCGCCAGCACCACGTGGCGAATGCCCAGCAACGAGACGATGTAGCTGTGCCGCCGCGTCTGCACCAGCACGCCCTTGCGCGCATCCACCAACACCACCGCCACATCGGCGGTGGAGGCGCCCGTGGCCATATTGCGCGTGTACTGCTCATGCCCGGGGCAATCGGCAACGATGAACTTGCGTTGGTCGGTATCGAAGTAGCGGTACGCCACATCGATGGTGATGCCCTGCTCACGCTCGGCGGCCAGCCCATCCATCAGCAAGGCGTAATCGATGCCTTCGCCCTGCGTGCCATGGCGCTTGCTGTCGCTTTCCAGCGCGGCCAGCTGGTCATCGAACAGCCGCTTGCTGTCATACAACAACCGCCCGATCAGCGTGCTCTTGCCATCGTCCACGCTGCCGCAGGTGATGAAGCGCAGCAGCGGTTTGGATTCGTGCTGCTGGAGGTAGGTGCTGATGGCGCTGGGATTGGGGAGTGGGGAATCGGGAATCGCAAAAGCGGTCTCCTCCCTCATCTCGTTCCCGGCGAACTGCTGTTGCGATTCCCCATTCCCGATTCCCGATTCACTGCCCATCAGAAATACCCCTCGAGTTTCTTCTGCTCCATCGATGCGCCTGGTGCGTGGTCGATCATGCGGCCCTGGCGTTCGGAGCTGGTGCTGACCAGCATCTCGGCGATCACCGCTTCCAGCGTGTCGGCGGTGGATTCAATCGCGCCGGTCAGCGGGTAGCAGCCCAGCGTGCGAAAGCGCACCGAGCGCAGTTGCGGGGTTTCGCCGGGGTGCAGCGGCAAGCGGTCGTCGTCGACCATGATCCAGGCGCCGTCGCGCTGCACCACCGGGCGCGGCGCGGCGAAGTACAACGGCACCACCGGAATGCGTTCGCGGTAGATGTACAGCCAGATATCCAGCTCGGTCCAGTTGGACAGCGGAAACACGCGCACGCTTTCGCCAGGTTTGGTGCGCGCGTTGTAGAGATTCCACAGCTCCGGGCGCTGATTCTTCGGGTCCCAGCGATGGCGTGCATTGCGGAACGAGAACACGCGCTCCTTGGCGCGCGATTTCTCTTCGTCCCGGCGCGCCCCGCCGATCGCCGCATCGAAGCCGCCCTGCTCCAGCGCCTGCTTCAGGCCCTGGGTCTTCATCACGTCGGTGTGCACCGCCGCGCCATGGCTGATCGGGCCGATGTCCTGCGCGACGCCTTCCGGGTTGATGTGCACGCGTAGGTCCACCGCGGTCTCGGCCGCGCGACGGTCGCGGAAGGCGATCATCTCGCGGAATTTCCAGCGCGTATCCACGTGCAGCAGCGGGATCGGCGGTGGCGAGGGGGCAAAGGCCTTGAGCAGCAGGTGCAGCAGCACCGAGCTGTCCTTGCCGACCGAATACAGCATCACCGGCGCACGGAACTCGGCGGCGACCTCGCGCAGGATGTGGATGCTCTCGGCCTCGAGACGGTCGAGATGGGACAGGGGTGGCAGGGTCATCAGCGTGTCGTTGGCATCGGCGGCGAGACCAGCCGATGGAAGGGCAAGGCAGCGCAGTGTGTGGCGGGCCCATGCTGGGCCGAAATAAGCACCCGGCATAACGCGATAACGGCTGATCCTTTCTGGCGGAGCGAACGCTTCCCTAACATCGTTCATCCATTCCCCTCCCTGGAACCGAATGACCGCCGCCAGCCCCGCCGTGCCGCCCAGCCCCTTGCCCGACGAGCGCAAGGCGCTGCTGGAGCGTCTGGTCGACGGTCTGGACGCCCCGTCCCTGTGGTGGCTGTCCGGGTATACCGCCGGCTTGGCGCAGGGTCACCCGCCGCGCTCGCTGGCGGTACTGCCGGGTGGCCAGGTGCATGCGGTGGCGCACGAAAGCCAGCGCCTGACCGTGTTGTACGGCAGCCAGACCGGCAACGCCCGGCGGCAGGCCGAACAGCTGGCCGCCGAGGCCGAGGCCGCCGGCGTGAGCGTGCGCCTGCTGCGTGCCGACGCCTACCCCATCCGCGAGCTGGCCAGCGAACGCCTGTTGTACGTGGTGATCAGCACCCAGGGCGAAGGCGATCCGCCGGATGATGCGATTGGCCTGGTCGAGTTCCTGAGCGGGCGCCGCGCACCCAAGCTGCCGGAGCTCAAGTACGCGGTGCTGGGCCTGGGCGATTCCAGCTACGCCGATTTCTGCGGCATTGCGCGGCGGATCGACGAGCGCCTGGCCGAACTCGGCGGCAGCCGCGTGCAACCGCGCGGCGAAGCCGACCTGGACATCGACAGCGTCGCCACACCCTGGCGCACGCACGCGCTGCGGCATGCGCGCGAGCAGCTCAAGAGTGCCCAGCCATCGGCCACGGTCACGCCGCTGCGCAGCCAGCCGGCCGCGCCGGTGTGGTCGCAGCAGCACCCGTTCGCCGCCGAGTTGCTGGCTAACCAGATCATCAGCGGGCGCGATTTTAAGGGCCCGGGCTTCCGTGTCTATGGCCCGGCGATCAAGCGGGTGCGCCACCTGGAGTTCTCGTTGGACGGCAGCGGGCTCAGCTATGAGCCCGGCGATGCGCTCGGCATCCGTCACCGCAACCCGCCGGCGCTGGTCGATGCGGTGCTGGAGAGCCTGCGCCTGGATGGTCATGCATCGGTCACCATCGGCGAGGACACTCTGGCCTTGAACGAGTGGCTTGCCACGCGGCGCGAGCTGACCAAGCTCTCGCGGCCCTTCCTGGCTGCGCACGCCGAGCGTGCACATGCAGACGATCTGCAGGCGCTGCTCACCCCGACCCAGACTGCCGGCCTGGCGTCGCTGCTCTCCGATCACCAGTTGATCGACGTGCTGCGACGCTGGCCGGCGGATTGGGACCACGGCGGCCTGCTGGCCGCCCTGCGTCCGCTCACCCCACGCCTGTATTCCATCGCCTCCAGCCGCAAGCGCGTGGGCGAGGAAGTGCACCTGGTGGTGGATGAACTGCATTACCAGGCGCACGGCCATGGGCACGTGGGTTCGGCCAGCGGATTTCTGGCGGCACTGGCCGAAGGCGACACCGCGCCGGTGTATATCGAACCGAACGAGCGCTTCCGCGTGCCGGCAGATCCGGACCGCGACATCCTGATGATCGGCCCGGGCACCGGCGTGGCACCGTTCCGTGCATTCGTGCAGGAACGTGCCGAAACCGGCGCCAAGGGACGCAACTGGCTTTTCTTCGGCGCGCAGCATTTCAACACCGACTTCCTGTATCAGGCCGAATGGCAGCAGGCGCTGCAGCGCGGCGAGCTGCATGCACTGGAACTGGCGTTCTCGCGCGATGCGGCAGAGAAGATGTACGTGCAACACCGCCTGCGCGCCCGCGGCGCCGAGGTCTATGCCTGGCTGCAAGGCGGCGCGCATGTGTATGTGTGCGGCGCGATCGGCATGGGCAAGGACGTACACGCCGCGCTGCTGGACATCGTCGCCACCCACGGCGCACTCGATGCAGAAGCGGCCGCGGCGTATCTCACCCGCCTGCAGGTGGAGGGACGCTATGCGCGCGATGTCTACTAGTGCCGGGAATCGGGAGTGGGGAATCGGGAATGGGTACGGCCTGCACCCGAATTGTCGCGAGCGACCACGCCGTTTTTCACGATTCCCCTTTCCCGATTCCCGATTCCCATGACCCACTCCGTCGAAGACATCAAATCCACCAGCCGCCGCTTGCGCGGGTCGCTGGAGCAGAGCCTGGCCGATCCGGTCACCGGGGCGTTGCGCGAGGACGATCAGACGCTGATCAAATACCACGGCAGCTACCAGCAGGACGACCGCGACATCCGCGATGAGCGGCGGCGGCAAAAGCTCGAGCCGGCATATCAGTTCATGATCCGCACGCGCACGCCAGGTGGAGTGATTTCGCCCAGCCAGTGGCTGGCACTGGATGGCATCGCCACGCGCTATGCCAACCATTCGCTGCGCATCACCACGCGCCAGGCGTTCCAGTTCCATGGCGTGATCAAGCGCGAGCTCAAGGCCACGATGCAGGCGATCAACGCCACCTTGATCGACACGCTGGCCGCCTGCGGCGATGTGAATCGCAATGTGCAGGTGGCGGCCAACCCGCTGCTGTCGCAGGCGCATGCCACGCTGTATGCCGATGCCGCGCGCGTGTCCGAGCATTTGCTGCCCAACACGCGTGCCTATTACGAGATCTGGCTGGATGAAGAGCGCGTGTCCGGTTCGGGCGCCGAGGACGAGCCGATCTACGGCGACCGCTACCTGCCGCGCAAATTCAAGATCGGCTTTGCCGCGCCACCGCATAACGATGTGGACGTGTTCGCCAACGACCTGGGCTTCATCGCCATCCTGCGCGAAGGCCAGCTGCTCGGCTACAACGTCAGCATCGGCGGCGGCATGGGCGCCAGCCACGGCGATGCGGAGACCTGGCCGCGCGTGGCCAACGTGATCGGCTTCGTCACTCGCGATCAGTTGCTGGATATCGCCACGGCCGTGGTCACCACCCAGCGCGACCTCGGCAATCGCGCCGTGCGTAAGCGCGCGCGCTTCAAGTACACCATCGACGACCACGGCCTGGACACCATCGTGGCGGAGATCGAACGCCGCGCGGGATTCAGCTTGCAACCTGCGCAGCCGTTTGCATTCGCGCATAACGGCGACCGCTACGGCTGGGTGGAGGGCGAACAGGGCGATTGGCATCTGACGCTGTCGCTGCCGGCCGGGCGCATTGCCGACACCGACACCGCCGCGCACCTGAGCGGGCTGCGCGCCATCGCGCAGTTGCAGGTCGGCGAGTTCCGCATGACGCCCAATCAGAACCTGGTGATTGCCGGCGTACCGTCCGACCAGCGCGCGCAGATCGACCAACTGGTGGCGCAGTACGGCCTGGATGCCGGCAACCTGGCGCCCACCGCGTTGGCGCGCGGCGCAATGGCCTGTGTGGCCTTGCCGACCTGCGGGTTGGCCATGGCCGAGGCCGAGCGCTATCTGCCGGATTTCAGTGCTGCGCTGCAGCCGCTGCTGGAACGCCACGGGCTGGCGCAGACGCCGATCGTGCTGCGCCTGTCCGGTTGCCCGAACGGCTGTTCGCGGCCGTATCTGGCTGAAATCGCATTGGTCGGCAAGGCACCGGGCCGCTACAACCTGATGCTGGGCGGCGACCGCCGCGGCCAACGCTTGAACACGCTGTACCGCGAAAACATCAACGAAGCCGACATCCTCGCCGCGCTCAAGCCACTGCTGGCGCGCTATGCCGCAGAGCGCGACCAACACACCGATGAAGGCTTCGGCGACTTCCTGCATCGCAGCGGCCTGATCGCCCTGCCGTCCTACCCCACCCACCGTCATCTCGACCTGGAATTGCTCGCATGACCGCGCTGCCTGCCACATCGATCGCCGCTCCTTCGCTGGACGACCTGGACACGCTCAACGCGCACCTGGAGACGCTGCGCGCCGACGAACGCGTCGCCTGGGCGCTGCAGCACGGCCCCCAACAAGCGGCGCTGTCGTCCAGCTTCGGCGCGCAGTCGGCGGTGACGTTGCACCTGCTCACCCAGCAGCGCCCGGACATCCCGGTGATCCTGATCGACACTGGCTACCTGTTCCCGGAAACCTACCGCTTTGCCGATGCATTGACCGAACGCCTTTCGCTCAACCTGCAGGTGTATCGCCCGCTGGTCAGCCGCGCCTGGATGGAGGCACGCCATGGCCGCTTGTGGGAACAGGGCATGGTGGGCATCGACCAGTACAACAATCTGCGCAAGGTCGAACCGATGCGCCGCGCACTGGACGAACTCAACGTCGGCACCTGGTTCACCGGACTGCGCCGCAGCCAGTCCGGTGGGCGCGCGCAGACCCCGATCGTGCAAAAGCGCGGGGACCGCTACAAGATCAGCCCGATCGCCGACTGGACCGACCGCGACGTCTGGCAATACCTGCAGGCGCATGCACTGCCGTATCACCCGCTGTGGGAACAAGGCTATGTGTCGATCGGTGACTTCCACACCACCCGTCGCTGGGAGCCGGGCATGCGCGAAGAAGACACGCGCTTCTTCGGACTCAAGCGCGAGTGCGGCATCCACGAAGACATCTGAGCCGCGCGCAGCAGTGCGCAGGCCAGCGCCTCACCGCCGCAGCCTGCGCACGCTCCAGTAATGATCGAACGCCCACAACAGCAGTAACGATGCGCCCATCAGCGGGAACAGCAGCCCGCACAGCACCAATAGCGCCAGCACGCCGCGCAGCGTGCGCGGATCGGCCGGCAATGGCGGCACACCGAGACCGCCGACCGGGCGGCGCTTCCACCACATCACCGCCGCGCTGACACACAGCAACACGATGGCCGCACACGCCAGCAGCAAAAGCAATTGATTGGCGGTGCCGTATTGCTGGCCCAGGTGCACGTTGATGCCCCATTCCAGCGCCTGCGCCAGCGGTCCGTAATCGCGGTAGCGCATGTCCAGCAACACCGCGCCGCTGTATTGATCCAGATGGATCACCCGCTGCCGCTGCAGATCGTCCGGATACACCGAAGCGGTATACACGCCGCTGGCACCACGCGGCAGCGCCACGCTATAGCCGGCCGCGATGCCACGCGCATCGAAACGCGCCAGCGCCGCATCCAGCCCCAGTGCACCGACACCTGGCGCTTCGCCCAAACCGCTGCCGCCACCATGCGCGGCGTGCTCGGCATGCGCGGTATCGGTTTGTGAGGCACGCGCAACGTGTGCGGCATGTGCAGCGTGTTCGTTGTGTTCGGAATGCGCGGCACGCGCGGTATGCGCCATCGCCGGTGCCATGGCATCCGCTGCGCCCATGGCCATCGGCATCGGCCTGTCAGGTGGCAGCGTCGATTGCGGCAGCCGTGCCTGGCGCAATGACCAGCTCGGCTCGCCGCTGTCGGTGAGCCGCTGCTGCGACATCGGCAATTGCACGCGCAACCCGGCCGGGTAACCGAAGTCGTGTCCGTTGACCCAGCGATTGACCTGCGCGCCCCACAGCCACGACCACGGCATGCCGGTCAGGGCCAGAAACAGCAGCACCGCTCCAACCCCGGCACCGGTGACCGCGTGCAGGTCGCGCCAGAACACCCGCTGCGCGGGACGGCCACGCACGCTCACCACCCCGCTGCGGCGGCCGCGTGGCCACCACAGGTACACCCCGGTCAGCACCAGCACAATCGCCCACCCCGCGGCCATTTCGATCAGGCCACGCGCGAGGGGACCGAGCAGGTCCAGGCTGTGCAGCCGGCGAATGGTCCAGGCCAGCGTGCCATGCTCGGGCAGCATGCCCAGCACATGCGCGCTGTACGGGTCCACGTACACCACCTCGCGCGCACCATCGGTGCGTAGCACGCCGATCTCGGCGCTGGCATCGGCACGGTCGGGCGTGGTGTAGCGAAACACCGTCCCCGCCTGCGCACGCTGCGCGGCAGTCACCAACTGCTGCGCCGACAAACGCGCCGGGCCCACCGGCACCACTTTCAATGCGTGATGGGCGGTGCGGTCGATGGCATCGTGATAGAGGAATGCCGCACCGGTCAGCGCCAGCCAGGCAATGAACGGCAGCACCAGCAATCCGGCGTAGAAATGCCAGCGCCACACCGCGCGGTACACGCGCCAACGACGCCCTTGCGCGATCTCGCCGGCAGCGGCCACGGGGGCAACGTGCTGGGTCGCAGAGACCGACATCAGAAACTCCAATCCCAGGACAGCGACAGTGCACGGCCGTCACCCGGCGAATAGCCCGAACTGCCGCTGTCGTACCAGGCATAGACATAGCTGCGGTCGGTGGCATTGCGCAGTTGCAGCGACACCGTATTGCGCGCATCCACGGCCCAGCGCGCGCCGAGATTGAGCAGGGCATAGCCACCGGTACGCCCCAGCGTGTTGGTGCGCTCCAGGTAATAGTCGCCCTGCGCATTGCCCCAGGCACTGAGCTGCACCGCCGGGGTGAGCTGCCACTCCACGCCCGCGGTGGCCAGCCAATGCGGCACGTTTTCGATCTCGCGGCCGCGCGTGGCTGGCGCGCTGGGATCGGGCGTGGCGATGCTCGCCTTCTGCCGCGAATACGACAACCACGCACGCCAGTGCTCTGCCGGCTGCAGGTTGAGCTGCGCATCCCAGCCGCGCCGCAGCGTACGCCCGACATTGGCCACATCGCCCACGCCGGCCACACCATTCACACCCAGAATGGTGGCCACCTCGCCGGACGCGCGTTGTTCCCAATACGCCAGCCGGCCATCGAGCACGGCGGTGGGCGCGAACTTGAAGCCCGCTTCCCAGCCATCGTTGATCGACGGACCCAGGTTGCCGGGCTGCCGGCGGTACGCCCCATCACCGGTGCCGATCTGGAAGGTACGGCCCCAATTCGCATAGGCGCTGCTCTGCCCGGCAAGCCGGTAACTGGCACTGAATTTGGGCTGCTTGATGGTGCCGTAGTCGTAACTTGGTGCTGTGATGCCGGCGCGCAGATCCCGCAGCTCGCCATCGACGCGGTCGATGCGGTAGCCGGGCACCAAATGCAATCGCTCGGTCGGTTTCAACACGGCCTGCACGTAGGCGCCGCGCGTGCGCAGGTCGTAATCCCAGTCACGCAACTGCGCGCTGCGCACGCGTGCCACGGTGCGGTAGCGCTGCGACTGGTTGTCCTGCCATTGCGCGTCCAGGCCGGCCTCCAGCGTGGTCGGTAGCGCCTGCCAGCCCGGCTGCCAGTTGCCGCGCAGCAGCATGCCCTGGTGGGTCTCGTCGGTGTCGCGTTCCTGTTGCAGGCCGGCTTCGGAAAAACGCACCCAGCGCTGGTTGTGGTACGCGTTGCGGTAGGCCTTGGCGCTCCACTGCGCATCACTGCCAAGCGTGCCGTCCGCATGCAGCGCGGTCTGGCGCAGCGTGCGTTCGCTGCGATCGTCCTGCGCATACGCGGGCGAGCTGCGTGGCGCGGCGCGTGCGCTGGCCGCATCCAGATACCCGGCCTCCAGTGCGTGGTTGTCGTAATAGCGGGTGGTCAGCCCGGCACGAAACGCGCCGCCCGGGTCGGTGTAAAACCATTTGCCGGCCACGCTGCGTTTGCGTGCATCGGCGTGATCGCGGTAACCGTCGGAATCGCGCCAGGCCAGCACGTAATTCTGGCTCCAGGCGCCATGCTCGATGCCCTTGCCGAGCTGCACTTCGCGCGCGCCGAAACTGCCGGCAGTCACGCTCAGTCGCCCATCATTGCCACCGGTGCGGGTCAGCACGTCCACACTGCCGGCGATGGCATGCAGCCCGTAGCGCGCGTCATTGGTGCCGCGCACGATCTCGATAGCCGAAATATCCTGCGGAAACACCGCATCCAGGTACGGCATGCCGCCGGCATTGTCGTTACTGGGAATCCCGTCGATCAGCAGCTTGACCGCATTGATCCGCCCCTCGCCATTGAAGCCGCGGAACGAAAACCGCCCTGCGTCGGTGCCCATGCGGAACGGGGTGACCTGTACGCCGGGCGCACGCATCAGCAGCTCCCAGCTGTAATCCACATGCTGATCGTGCAGCAACGCGCCGCCGATCACGTCCACTGAACTCAACACGCTCGCCGCACTCTGCCCGCGCGTGGTGTGCTCGTTCACCTGCACCTTGCCCAGGGTCAATGCGGCGTCCTGCGCCTGTGCATGACCCGCCATCCCGCATGCCATCGCCAACGACGGCGCGGACCACATCGCTTTCAACCACCACACTCGCATGTCACACCCTTTGCCGTGCGTGCACGGACAACGCCACCGCACGCGACACCCGCAAGGGCCGCACGGTCAACGGAAGAGAAAGCGCGGCAGCCGCCATCGCGTGCACAGCACGCCTCGCGCACGCCAGCAGGTGGCGCACGCCAATACGGAAAGAACAGCGGACGCTCGCGCGTTGCCCAGCCTCAGGCGGGCAGCGGCGGCCCGCGTGCGCCCAGCGCCGGCCAGCGCAGCGCGCGCCATGCATGCGTCCGCGTCGGGGCAGCGGGTTTGCTTGGCCGCAACTGCAACAGGCATAGCACCACCAGCGCGAGCGCGCCCAACAGACGCGCTGCCAGCACGCAGTAGTCACACGCGTCCGCATGCGCACCGGCGTCCTGCGCAGGCGCCGCGTGATGGGACGCGGGCGCGTCCATGGCGTGGTGCTGCGCTGCGCCCATGCCCGGCATCGGGTGGTGCGCGCCATGCACAGATGCCGCAGCGTCACCGGCCTGGCTGGTGCACATCGGCTGCGCCAGTGGCAGCTGGCACCAGCGGCTGATCAGCGGCGCCACCAGCATCAGCGCAACCGCCAGCACGGCAAGCGACTGCAACACGCGGTGGTGGCGGAGAAAACGGAGCATCTGGCGAGTGTAAGCCGGTGCATCACAACCGGCGATGGTCGCGGCCGGTGCGCGACGCGATGTCGCACCCTTCACACACGGCCGCCACCGGCAGCGATCGCCTGGACGGGCTGCGGTGCACACAATCCGGGCACAGCCATAGCCTATGCTTGGCGCCTATCACTTTGACCCGTGCGCGCATGAGTACTGTCCTGTCCGATCCAGCGGCCGAGCCCCTGCCGTGTGCGCCCAAGCCGCCGAGCGAGGCCTTGCGCCTGCAGGCCCTGCGCAGCTACGGCATCCTCGACACCCCGCGCGAGGCCGCCTTCGAGGACATCACCAAGCTGGCCTCGATCATCTGCCAGACCCCGATCGCGCTGATCAGCCTGGTGGATGCGGACCGGCAGTGGTTCAAGAGCGAGCGTGGCATGGGCGAACGCGAGACACCGTTGTTCAAGTCGATGTGCGCGCACGCCCTGCTCGATAACGACGTACTGGTGGTGCCCGACACCCGCGAAGACGCGCGCTTTTCGCGCAACCCGCTGGTGACCGGCGAATCGCCGCTGTATTTCTATGCCGGTGCGCTGCTCAAGACTCCGGACGGCCTGCCGCTGGGCACGGTCTGCGTGCTGGACCGGCAACCACGCCAGCTCACCGACGAACAGGTCGATGCACTGCGCGCGCTGGCGCGCCAGACCATGGCCCAGCTGGAGTTGCGCCGCGCGTTGTTGATCGCCGAAGAGTCCAACCGTTACCGCAGCCGGCTGATGGCCATCGCCGGCCACGATCTCAAGACCCCCCTGCGCACGGCCGCCTATGCCATCGACAAGATGCGCCGGCATGCCAACGTGGACACCATTCCCACCCTGGTCACCGCACGCGATGCCATCGGCACCGTGGCGCGCAGCCTGGACGAACTGGCCGCATTGGCGGCGGCCAGCAAGTCGGCCAGCCCGGATCTGCAGCCGCTGGCGCTGGAAGACGTGATCCACGCAGTGCTCTGCGTGTGGCGCCAGCCGGCCAGGGACAAGTGCCTGTCGCTGCGGCATGTGCCCACCTCCCTGCGCGTGCGCAGCCATTCCACCTTGCTGACCACCTTGATCGGCAATCTGGTCGGCAATGCAGTCAAGTACACCGAACGCGGCCAGGTGCTGGTGGGCTGCCGGCGCCGTCCCGGCCACGCGGTGGTGGAAGTCATCGACAGCGGCATCGGCTTGAATCTGGAGCACCCCGAAGACGTGTTCCAGGCGTTCCGCCAGGCCGACCCGGGCAGCGACGGCTTGGGCATCGGCTTGTGGATCGTGCATCGCACTGCCGAAACGCTGGGCTGCCAGGTCGAGGTGCGCCCGCGCCCGAGTGGCGGCACGCGCTTTTCAGTCACCATTCCACTGGCCTGAACAAAAAATGGCGGACCCGGGCTCCCGTCCCGGATCCGCCACCAAGCACGCCAGGTCTCTCCCCAGGGACCCGGGTGCGCCAGTCGTTCAAGTCGCGCAACACGCGATGGCGAACGACAGCGCCAGCAACCTCTACGACCTTCCGAACAGACCGGCCAAGCGATGGATGCCGGGCCGGCCCTGCGCCGTCCACCCCTAGACGTCCGGGAGTGTCGTGCATGGTTGCTATAAGGGTTTACGACATCGCCGCGCCCAACTTGATGGCTCTGGCCGACGCCGCCTTGACGGCCCTGACAGCGCGAGGGGAAATCACCGACAGCGAGGCTGTGCTGATCCAGCACGGTGTTTGCAGACCATTGATTTCGAAAGCGATTGCGATTCGCTAGTGCGCTGCAGTGCAGCATTGGCACGGACCGCCGCGGCCTGATGCGATCGTCGCCAACTGGCCGCGCAATCACTCCATCCGCTGCCGCGACACCCGCAGGCAACGCCTCCTGCTTGCCGGCTAAATCTCCGACACGCCCTCGTCCTGACGCGCGAACCACGCCGCCGAATGCACTTCGGCATCGGCGGCCTCCAGTGCCTGGCGCAGGACCACCAACGGCAGTTGCAGGCGCGTGTCGCCCAGTTGCACGCCCACCCACAGCGATTCGTCCTGCGGATCGGCCAACACCGTCAGCACGGTCTGGTCGCGGCCCTCTACATGGGCCCACAGCTCCAGCTGCATGCCGCCGTCCGCATCGGGTGACCACACACGGCTGAGCGCCGGGCGAAGCACTGCTGTCATGGCGCACCTCGTTGGTTGAGGCAGCTAGCATGCCACCGGCCGCGCGCGTCTGCCGCAACGCGTTCGCGTGCAGCGACACGGCCCTATTCCGGCATCAGCTGGTGATGGTCTGGGTCAGCGCTTCCCAGGTCGGCGGCAGCGGCCAGTTCGGCGCCTGGTTGCCGTCCAGCACCCGGCGCAGGTCGCGCTTGTCGATCTGTGGTGCCAGCACATGCACCAGGTCCAATGCGTAATCGCGCAGCACGCGGTCACGCGGCAGTACCGCCCAGGCGATGCACTCGGCGATCGGCGCCGGTGCGGGCCACGCGCGCAGATCCTCGTCGTTGGCACTGACGGCCATTTCGGCCACCAGCCCCACGCCCAGACCGGCGCGCACGTAGGTCTTGATCAGGTCCGCATCCAGCGCGGTCAGCGCAATGCTCGGCTCCAGGCCCACCTGCGCAAACGCCCGCTGCAGCGACGAGCCGGGACGCGTGGAGGATTCGTAACTGATCAGCGGGTGCGCAGACAGCGCCTGCATGTCCGGCGCCACGCGCGTGTCCAGTGCATGCCCGCGCGGCACGACTACCAACCGGCGCCAGCGGTACAGCGGCACCGCGATGCCGGCGGTGGGCTCGCCGCCCGCGGTGCTGACCACGGCAATGTCCGCATCGCCCTGGCTGAGCAGATCCAGCGCCGCGCTCTCGGCCGCCTGCTGCAGATGCACGCTCACCTGCGGGTAGGCCTGCTTGATCTGTGCCACCGCGGGCGGCAACACGAAGCGCGCCTGGGTATGGGTGGTGGTCAAGGTCAGCTGGCCCTGGCTTTCGCGGCGCTGGTTGGCGGCGTAGGTGCGGATGTTGTTGGCTTCGGACAGCACCGCGCGGGCACGTTCGATTACTTCCACGCCGGCCGGGGTCACCGCATCCAGGCTGCGCCCCTTGCGCACGAACAGCAAAAAGCCCAGCTCGTCCTCCAGCTGCTTGAGCTGTTTGGACAGGCCCGGCTGGGTCGCGTGCACACGCGCCGCGGCCAGCGTGATGTTCAGCTCGGCATCGGCGATGGCCACCAGGTAGCGAAGTTGGGTCAGCGTCATGGGCTTATGTCCAAAAAGCGCGAGGCGCTACAAGGGCTTCGACTGTAGAGGAGTTCGGCGGGCCAGCTTATAACCGAACGCTATTTTTAGGACGCATGAAGTCATTTCCGACGGCTATAAGCCCGGCGTTACGGTCTGGCCCTCTCCTCGAAGCCCGGTCCGTGACTGTCCTGTTCCCGCTCCTTGCCGATCTGCGTGGCCGTGCCGTCCTGGTGGTTGGCGGCGGTCGCGCTGCCGAACGCGCCACCGCCAGCCTGCTGCAGGCCGGCGCAGTGCCACTGGTGGGCGCGCCGGAACTGACACCCGCGTTGCGCGGCTGGGCACAGTCCGGGCAGGTGCGCTGGCTGGTGGGCAGCTTTGACCCGCAGTGGCTGGCGCTGCCGGACCAGCCGGTCTGGCTGACCATCGCCGCCAGCGATGTGCCGGCAGTGAACGCTGCCCTGCGCAGCGCCGCCGGTGCGCAACGGCTGCTGACCCATGAGGCCGCTCCCGCAGCCGCAGCGTTGCCGCCCATCGCCAGCGAACCATCGCCTCCAGCAAGCCGCCTCACCCTCACGCCCGGCAGCGTGGCGCTGGTCGGTGCCGGCCCGGGCGACCCCGGCCTGCTCACCCGCAATGCGGTGCGCGCGCTGCGGCAGGCCGAGGTGATCCTGTACGACCGCCTGGTCAGCCCGCAGATCCTGCGCCTTGCGCAGCGCAAAGCGCGCTGCATCGAAGTGGGCAAATCCGCCCAAGGCCACAGCACGCGCCAGGAGCAGATCCATGCGCTGATGCTCGAACATGCGCGCGCCGGGCGGCGCGTGGTGCGCCTGAAAGGTGGCGACCCGTTCGTGTTCGGCCGCGGCGGCGAAGAGCTCGAATTCCTGCACACGCACGGCATCGGTTTCCAGGTGGTGCCCGGCATCACCGCCGCAGTGGCCTGCGCCGCCTACGCCGGTATCCCGCTCACCCACCGCGACCATGCGCAATCGCTGCGCCTGATCACCGCGCACTGCAAGGATTCGCTGGACACGCTGGACTGGCACGCGTTGGGCCAGGAGCGGCAGACGCTGGCCTTCTACATGGGCGTGGCCGGCCTGGACAGCATCCAGCAGCGCCTGCTGCAGGCCGGCCGCGCCGCGGATACGCCATTTGCGCTGGTCGAAAATGGCTCGCGCCCGGAACAGCGCGTGGTCACCGGCACCTTGTCGCAGCTGGCCGCCACCGCGCGCTTGCATGCGGTGCGCTCGCCCGCACTGTTGATCCTGGGCGACGTCGCCGCGCTGTCGCAGTCGCTGCACTGGTTCGGCGCCGCGCCGCTCACCGGCCAGCCCGCGCACTCACCCATCGCAACGCCCCACGCGCCCACACTCGCCCACGCAGCCTGATTCCGACGGAGACCCCATGGCCCTGTACGACAACATCCTCGACACCATCGGCCGCACCCCGGTGGTCAAACTCAACCGCCTCGCCCCGGACCACGTGTCCCTGTACGTCAAGGTCGAGTCGTTCAACCCGGGCGGCTCGGTCAAGGACCGGCTGGCGCTGGCCATCATCCTGGACGCCGAACAACGCGGCCTGCTCAAGCCCGGCGACACCATCGTGGAAGCCACCTCCGGCAACACCGGCGTGGCGCTGGCCATGGTCGCTGCCGCGCGTGGCTACAAGTTCGTCGCCACCATGGTGGAAACCTTCTCGATCGAGCGCCGCAAGCTGATGCGCGCCTACGGGGCCAAGGTGATCCTGACCCCGGCCGCCGAGCGCGGCAGCGGCATGGTGCGCAAGGCCAAGGAACTGGCCGAACAACACGGCTGGTTCCTGGCCAGCCAGTTCGCCAACCCCGCCAATCCGGCCTACCACCGCAACACCACCGCCGCCGAGATCCTGCGCGACTTCGCCGGCCACCGGCTGGACCATTTCGTCACCGGCTGGGGCACCGGCGGCACCCTCACCGGCGTGGGCGAAGTGCTGCGCGTGGCCCGCCCGGAAGTGCGCATCACCGCCACCGAACCGGCCGGCGCCGCGCTGCTGCAAGGCCAGGACTGGAAGCCGCACAAGATCCAGGGCTGGACCCCGGACTTCGTGCCGGAGGTGCTAAACCGCGAGATCGCCCACGAAATCCTCAGCGTGGAAGACACCGACGCGATCAGCGTGGCCCGGCGGCTTGCCGCGGAAGAAGGCATCTTCACCGGCATCTCCGGCGGCGGCACCGTCTCCACTGCCCTGCGGGTGGCCGAAACCGCGGTGCCGGGCGCGGTGATCCTGGCGATGCTGCCGGATACCGGCGAGCGCTACTTCTCCACGCCATTGTTCGCCGACATCAACGAAGGCTCCGACGACGATTGGCTGGCCGGCCTGCCCTGATCGCAGGCAGCGTGACGTCAGCGTTTCTTCCCAAAGGCCGCGCCCGCCAGCGCGGCCTTTGGCATGAAGTGTCCTGCAATTTGCGTCGCGCTGCGGCGCGGCCGCCTCCCGCCGATGTCAAGGAAACGTTACGATGGCGGTTGTTCTGCAGGGAGAGAAGGCGTGAGTAACCGGCCGTATGGACACAGCGATACCCGCAGCGGGCGGGCGCCATGGCTGGTGAAGATGACCTCCCCGGCGCATTTCGCGCTTGCCCTGGGCGCCGGCGCCTGGCTACAGCAAGCCTTTGCGCTGCCGCTGCCTGCCCCCACACCGCTGGCGTGGATCGAATTGGCCGGCGGCGTCATCGCCTGCGCCGGGCTCGCGCTGGCGGTGAGCTGCTTCATCCTGTTCGCGCGCCGACGCACCACCATCATGCCCAGCGGCCATCCTTCGCGGCTGGTGCTGGACGGCCCGTACGGCTTCACCCGCAACCCGATGTATCTGGCGCTGGTCCTCAGCTACATCGGCCTGTGCCTGCAACTGGGCCTGCTGTGGGCGGTGGCGCTGGTGCCGCTACCCTGGCTGGCCTTGCAGTGGTTGGTCATCCCGTTCGAAGAAGCACGCCTGCGCGACGAATTCGGCCGCGCCTACAGCGATTATTGCGCCCGCGTACGCCGCTGGCTTTGAGCCTACCGGCGCACGCTGCCGTGTAGTCTCGCGACGGTTTGTAATTCCATCGGACAAGCGCGCGTGCGCGACGAGTTCGGCTGCGTCTGTGGCGATTACTGCGCATGCGTTCGCCATTGGCCTTGAACCTGCGGGCGCACGCCAAACCGGTTCCGATTGAGCGAACCGATTGCCAGCGCTGTTAGCGATGACGCCGACAGTCGACGCACGACAAGCACTCCGGCATCGCATTCTTTCAGCGCCTGAACTCCGCACGTCCCATGGCGCATTGAAGCCTGCCTTTCGTCGTAGTTGGCACGTTTCAGCATGCCGCTTCGATGCCTGTCATAGGCCAGACCAATCGTCATCGCGACACGTTGCAGACAGCGCGTTTGGCACGCTGCAGGTCCTTCGGCGCAGCCCGCCATGTGGTCGCATCGTGTGAGATGAATGGCCCATAGCGTGAGCGTCCCGCAGCGCCTGATCCATCACGCGCTCATCATGCAAATCCCATAACTATCGCGCTATGAGAATCGAAGTCTGGCAAGGCGACATTACCCAACTCGACGTGGACGTCATCGTCAACGCGGCCAACGAATCACTGCTGGGCGGTGGTGGCGTCGATGGCGCGATCCATCGCGCCGCAGGCCCGCGCCTGTTGGAGGCCTGCGAGGCGTTGCCGGAAGTGCGCCCAGGCGTGCGTTGCCCCACCGGCGAAATCCGCATCACCGATGGCTTCGACCTGAAAGCGCGGCACATCTTCCACACAGTGGGACCGGTATGGCGCGACGGCAAGCACAACGAACCGGAACAGCTCGCCAACTGCTATTGGCAGTCGCTGAAGTTGGCCGAGCAGATGATGCTGCACTCGATTGCGTTTCCGGCCATCAGCTGCGGTATCTACGGCTACCCGCTGTACCAGGCGGCACGCATTGCCGTCACTGAAACCCGCGACTGGCAGCGCTCGCACAAAGTGCCCAAGCACATCGTGCTGGTGGCCTATAACGAAGCGACCTACAAGGCCTATCAGCAGGCGCTCGCCACGCAGGAAACCGCTGCTGCCTGAGTGGAACGACTGCAAGCGTAATGTTTTCAGACAGGCGCCACAGGGCGCCTGTCTTGCTTTGTGCACGGCACAGGCTTGCTTGTGATGCACTCTGTGCTGCCCCATGCACATGCACGCAGGAAACAGCTGCGGTGTGAGCGAGAAGAGTGCAAGCGAGCTGCTTCCCAAAGATGGGGCACAGGCGTGTGTCTTGCGTCGTGCAGGCGCCGTCTTACTTGAGACGTACCTTGCGTGCAGGTGCAGGTGCCGTAGTTCGCACGCGTGTCTGTCAGTACGGACAACGGTCGCGCGTCAACGACGGGCGCACGCTGCACATGCAAGCGTCGCGACAAAAGCTGCCGGCCATCCAAATTGGCGAACCCAAACGCAAAACGCCGGCCTGGCGGCCGGCGTCTTGTATGCGTGATGCAGCCTCAGCGGCGGATCAGCCCTTCCACTTGCCCAGTGCAGCCAGGCCGTTTTCCTTGGCGCGCTCGTAAATGATCTGCTGCGCCTTGGCATAGTTGCCGGTCATGTCCTTGGACCACAGCTTCAGTGCAGCCTGCTGCATCGCGCGGCCATACGAGAAGCTCAGCGGCCACGGCAGGTTGCCCAGCTGATGCATCTCGTTGAGGTGCGCGGTGGACTGCTCGTCGGTCTGGCCGCCGGACAGGAACACGATGCCCGGCAGGATTGCCGGCACGGTCGACTTCAGGCACATCACGGTGGACTCGGCCACTTCTTCGACGCTGGCCTGCTCTTCGCAGCTCTTGCCGGAGATGACCATCGAGGCCTTCAGGATGGTGCCTTCGAGCACGACGTTCTGCTCATACAGCGCACCGAACAGCGAACGCAACGTGGCTTCGGTGACTTCGTAGCAGGTCTCGATGTCGTGGTCGCCATCCATGATCACTTCCGGCTCCACCATCGGCACCAGGCCTTGTTCCTGGCACAGCGCGGCATAGCGGGCCAGCGCATGCGCGTTGGCCTCGATGCAGGTGCCGGACGGAATGTCTTCGCCGATGTTGATGACCGCACGCCACTTGGCGAAGCGCGCGCCCAGGGTGTAGTACTCCTCCAGACGCGCACGCAGGCCGTCCAGACCTTCGGTCACCAACTCGCCCGGCATGCCGGCCAGCGGCTGCGCGCCCTTGTCGACCTTGATGCCCGGGATGATGCCGTGGTCGGCCATGTACTTGGCAAACGGCACGCCGTCCTTGGTCTTCTGACGGATGGTTTCGTCGAACAGGATGGCGCCGGAGATGTAATCGCTCAGCTTGGGCGTGGTCAGCAGCAGTTCGCGGTAGGCACGACGGTTTTCTTCGGTGTTCTCGATGCCCACGCCGGAAAAGCGCTTGGCGATCGTGCTGGTCGATTCGTCGATGGCGATGATGCCCTTGCCCGGGGCGACCATGGCCTGGGCGGTTTCGGCAAGCTGTTCGATGCTCATGTAGTTCCTGTGGCAGCTGCGGGGGAGAACGAAAGTATAGCGACGAAAGTCGTAGACATTCCTTCACGGAATGCCTGCAACCGATTACACCTTGCAGCGCGCTGCGCGATCTGTGGCAGGGCTCGCATCGTGGCGTGCAGCGCTTGTGGCCACATGCCGCATCTCACGTCGATGCGGCGGGCGCGGCATGCAAACGCCAATGGCCTGGAAGGGTATTAAACGCGGCGTTTACGTCTGATCGGCCCATGCCGTGTGCAGCCTCACCACAGCTGGGCCGCGAGATTGCATGCACATGTCCGTCAGCCACGCTGCGGGGACGTACAGCGCAGGGTGCGGCATGGGAAGCGAGCCATGCGCATCGGCCAAACAGCACGACGGCGGCACATGGCCGCCGTCGTGTCACTGCAGGCTGCGTGGGGCGCGTCGCACATGTCTGCATGCACGACGCCTACACCGCCAGGTGTTCTACAGCTCGCCCAGACCGCTGGCGCGGCCGTCTTCGCCCACTTCCAGCAGACGCAGCGTGTTGGTGGCGCCATGGGTTTCCATGTGCTCGCCGCTGGTGAACACCACGCGGTCGCCAGGCCCCATGCGCTCGTTCTCCACCAGCAGGCGGATCGCTGCGCGCGCGGCTTCGCGTGGGGTCAGGCCACGGCTGTCGAAACCGATCGGGAACACGCCACGCATCATCGCCATCTGGCGACGCGCGCCGTCATGACGGGTGAATGCATAGATCGGCATGTTGGAACGGAAGCGCGACAGGTAACGCGGCGTGCCGCCGGATTCGGTCAACGCCACCACGCCGCCCAGACCGATGTGCTCGGACAGGAACATGGTCGCCATTGCGATCGCCTGGTCGGCGCGCTGCAGGTTGCGTTGCGCCGCTTCGAAGTCGGTATCGAACTCGAACTGGTGCTCGGCGCCCAGGCAGATGCGCGCCATCGCTTCCACTGCACGCACCGGGTACGCACCGGCAGCGGTTTCGGCCGAGAGCATCACCGCATCGGTGCCGTCGATGACCGCGTTGGCCACGTCGAGTACTTCGGCGCGGGTCGGGATCGGGCTTTCCACCATCGACTGCAGCATCTGGGTGGCGGTGATCACCACCTTGTTCTGCGCCAGCGACTCGCGAATGATCTTCTTCTGCAGGCCCGGCAATTCGGCATCGCCGATTTCCACGCCCAGATCGCCACGCGCCACCATCACCACGTCGGAGGCTTCGACGATTTCGACCAGGTTCTCGATCGCTTCGGTGCGCTCGATCTTGGACACCAACTGCGCATCGCAGCCGTGCTGCTGGGCGATCTGGCGGGCGTCGTGCATGTCCTGCGCGTTACGGCAGAACGACACCGCGATGAAGTCCACGCCGATCTTGGCCACGATACCGATCAGCTCCTTGTCGCGCTCGGTCAACGCGCCCAGCGACAGACCGCCGCCCTGCTTGTTGAGGCCCTTGCGGTCGGACAACACACCATCGTTGAGCACGGTGGTGACGATGCGTGCGCCCTGCACGTCGGTGACCTGCAGCTGCACCAGGCCATCGTCGAGCAGCAGCACGTCACCGGCGGTGACATCCTGCGGCAGGCCCAGGTAGCTCACGCCCACCTGATGCTGATCGCCGGCCGGCGCATTGATATCGGCCACCAGGTCGAAACGATCGCCCATGGTCAGCTTGATCTTGCCTCCGGCAAAGCGCTCGATGCGGATCTTCGGGCCCGGCAGGTCGGCCAGGATGCCCACTTCGGCGCCGACGCGGACGGCGGCGGCACGCACTTCGGCAGCGCGCTTGGCCTGGCCGGACGGGTCGCCGTGGCTGAAGTTGAGGCGCACCACGTTGACGCCCGCCTTGAACAAGGCGTCCAGCACACCGGGCGGATCCGTGGCCGGTCCCAGCGTGGCGAGGATCTTGGTGCGGCGTTGACGTTCTTTCATGATGGCCTCCCTGTAAAAGCCGCGAAACTTAACACACGCGTCACGTACCGAGGATGGCATTGCGGCATAGCCTCCCTCCTTTTCCGGCATGTCTTACAGACAGTGCGGGACAGTACGTACGCTTTCGCAGCGTGTTGCCGCGGACGGCAGCACGCTGCGGGTCGCCACCGTACGCCGGTGGCAGTGAAGACGCGCCGCGCTAGGCGCGGATCAGCCCGCTCAACTCGGCTGGTGTGTGCGCAAGCGCACCGGCGCCGGCAGCGCGCAGTTCGGCTTCGTCGCCGAAGCCCCACAACACGCCGATGCTGTGGATGCCGTGGTGGTTGGCACCATCGATATCCATGCGGCGGTCGCCGATCATCACGCAGCCGGTCTTGTCGATCTGCAGGCGACGCAGCGCTTCGGCGATCAGGTCCGGCTTGAAGCGGCGCGCACCATCTTCGCTGGCGCCGATGACGTCTTCGAAACACACCCCGAACGGCAGGTGCTCGACGATGCGGCGCGCGTAGCGCTCGTTCTTGGAGGTCACCACCGCCAGCCGGTGGCCGGCGCGGTGCAGGCCGGTGACCACATCGCCAATGCCGTCGAACACGCTGAGTTCGGTCCAGCCCACCGCGTCGTAACGGGCGCGATAGGCGGCAAGCGCGCGCTGTACCAGGTCCGGATCCTCGGGGAAGCGCTCGCTGAAACTGTCGCGCAGCGGCGGGCCGATCCAGGCGCGCAGCGTCTGCGGCGAAGGCCGCGGCTGACCGACCTCGTCGAAGGCATGCACGATGCTGCCAACGATGCCGGGTTCCGAGTCGACCAGCGTGCCGTCCAGATCGAAGAACAGTGTGGCTGCACTCACTGCCCGCGGGCCTCGAGCGCGGCAACCGCCGGCAGGGTCTTGCCTTCCAGAAATTCCAGGAACGCGCCGCCGCCGGTGGAGATGTAGGTGACGTCCTTGGCGATGGCGTATTTGTCCACGGCCGCCAACGTGTCGCCGCCACCGGCGATCGAGAACGCCTTGGACGCGGCGATGGCACGCGCCAGGGTCTCGGTGCCATGGCTGAAGGGCTCGAACTCGAACACGCCGACCGGGCCGTTCCAGACCACGGTGCCGGCGTTGGCAATCAGCTCGGCATAGTGCGCCGCGGTCTGCGGGCCGATGTCCAGGATCAGATCGTCGGCATCCACCTGGTCGAGCGACTTCACGCTCGCCTCGGCATCGGGCAGGAACTGCTTGGCCACCACCACGTCGGTGGGCAGCGGAATCTCCGCGCCGCGTGCCTTGGCATCGGCGACGATCTGGTTGGCGGTCGGGATCAGGTCCGGCTCGCTGAGCGACTTGCCCACGTCGTGGCCGGCCGCGGCGATGAAGGTATTGGCGATGCCGCCGCCCACGATCAACTGGTCGACCTTGTTGACCAGGTTGGCCAGCAGTTCCAGCTTGGTGGAGACCTTGCTGCCGGCCACGATCGCCAGCAGCGGCTTGGCCGGGTTGTCCAGCGCCTTGGCCAGGGCGTCGAGCTCGGCCATCAGCAGCGGGCCACCGGCAGCCACCGGCGCGAACCGGATCACGCCATGCGTGGAGGCCTGCGCACGGTGCGCGGTGCCGAAGGCATCCATGACAAACACATCGCACAGCGCGGCGTACTTGCGTGCGAGCGCTTCGTCATCCTTGCCCTCGCCCACGTTCATGCGGCAATTTTCCAGCAGCACCACCTGGCCCGGCGCCACGTCCACGCCCTCGACCCAATCACGCACCAGCGGCACGTCCACGCCCAGCAGGGTGGTCAGTCGCGCGGCCACCGGCGCCAGCGAATCTTCCTCGCTCCAGGTGCCTTCCTTCGGGCGGCCCAGGTGCGAGGTCACCATCACCGCAGCGCCCTTTTCCAGCGCCAGCTTGATGGTGGGCACCGAGGCGGTGATGCGCTGTTCGGAGGTGATCTGGCCGTTGTCGATCGGCACGTTGAGATCCTGGCGGATCAGCACGCGCTTGCCGGAAAGATCGAGGTCGGTCATGCGGACAATGGACATGGGCTCAGCTCGCTAAGTCGTTGGGGGAATGGGGAATGGAGAATGGGGAATGGGGAATCGAAACAGCTGCAGGCATGCAGCGCGCTGACGACCACGCGCTGTGCTGGCAAGGGAACGGATGACGCGTTGCAGGCTGCCGGTGCGCCACCGCGCAGAACGCGCGGTGCGTTTCACAGACGCCGTCGCCGCAGATGCGGGTGGCGCGAACTGTGGTCGGTCGAACACGACGGGCAATGCGGCTGCCTTGGCGACGGGGGACGCCCATTGTCGGACCTTCGCGCCGCAGCGGCAAACCCGCAACGGCGCCTCGCCATCAGGCATCGCGGTTGGCGCTGGCACTGCGCAACAGACTCACCGCAAAACCACCGACCACCACCGCACCCCCCACCAACAGCGCCCACAGCAGCCAGCGCTTCCAGTCACGCGGCACCGCGGCCGGTTGCAGCGCCGCCTCGCCTGCCAACGGCTGCGCCGCGCCGGCGATGCGCGCGGTGGCCGGCTGCCATTGCGCACCGCGTTCCTGGCGCAAGGCGGCAAGCATCGAGGTCAAGGGCGCGTCGGTGCGCTGCGCACGCGCACTGCCGGCTACCAGCGCGTACGGCGCTTGGCCCTGGGTAAGAAACACTAGCCGCTCCGGCTGATAGCCCACCCGCAGCGTCGGCACACCGGTCCGGCGGCCTTGCGCGGCCAGCAATCGCCACTGGCGGTCGCGGACGCTGCCGCCGGACACTGGCTGCGGTGGCGAGGCGGCCGCGGCGCTGCCGAGCCGATAGCCCAGCCACGGCCCGGCACGCTGCAGCCAGGGCGCCTGGTCGCCATCGCGGCTTTCGACGACCCACTCCACGGCCTCGGCACGGGCGCCCTGCACATCCACCTGCGCAATCGGGAATCGCCCCGGCAAGGTGTAGACCACCCGCGTTTCCTGCGCGGTGCCCTGCAGGTCGAGTTGCTGCCACTGCGCAGGCGCGGCGGCGCCTTCCAGCTCCAGTTCCACCTGCGTCAACGCAGGCAGCGCGCCGGAGACCGGCACCAGGCGCAGATAGCGCGCGCCCTGTTCCAGCGCGATGCGCCGCTGCTGCAAACGCTGGCCGTTGTTGTCAAGCGCCATCACCGTGGCGTCGGCTGCGAGCACGCGCCAGTCACGCAGATCGTCGCTGCCTTCCACGCGCAGCTGCGCCTGCACCGGCGTGGTGCCGTCCCAGTCGAGCCACAGCGCGCGTGGCGCCTCACGCACACCGTTGGCATCCACCAGCCAGCCCGGGCCGGCACCGTCGCGCGTGGACGCGCCTGTCGCCACCCGGCCTTCGAGCCGGCGGACCGCACCGGACGCATCGCGCTCGGCAATCAGTTGCAGGTCGCCCCTGGCCGCTTCGGCGCCGGCCGGCAACGCAAACACCGGTACGCGCTGCCGCCGTGGCGCCGCCTGCGCCGCTACTTCCGCGGGTAGCAGCGCCGAGGGCATCTCGTCGCCGCGCGCATCGAGCACGGCCACGTCGCGCAGTTGCGCATCGCGCGCCGCCCGGTACACCACCCCATCCAGCGTCAGCTGATACATGCCGGCATCGGACTGCGCGACCTGCAGCGGCCATTGCTGGACGAAATCACTCCGCAGATCGCCGGCCTGCACCGCCCCGGCGATGCCTGCCACTGCCAACGGCAGCCACCCTCGAATCCGCATTACACACGCTCCTCGGCAAGTGGCGCCTGACGCGGCGGCGCCGGTGCCAGATAACCCACCACGGTGCACAACAGGCCATAGGCCATGAACGAGCCGATGCCCAGCAGATTGCCCAGATGCTGGCGGTCCACCAGCACCAGCTTGGCCAGCACCAGTCCCATCAGTAGCGCACCACCCAGCCACAGGCCACGTTGCCCGCGACGCGAGCCGATCACCCAACCCAGCACGCCCAGCACGCTCCACACGATGGTCAGGCTGGTCTGCGACAGCGTCGCGCCCAGCAATTGCGTATCCCAGGGCACCGCGCCCCAGTGATGCACGCTGTGCAAGGTGCTGCCGGTGAGCAAGGCCCAGCCCAGAACGCCCAGTGCAGTGACGCGCCAACGCTGCAGCAGCACTGGCGACTGTGCCGACCAGGCCCAGCGTGCGAGCAAGGCCAGCACCGCCAGCTGCGCCAATTCGGCCGGATTGAGCAGCGGCAGCCACGGCAGCGGCGATGCGCTCACCGGGTCCAGCAGCACCAGCACCCAGCCGACGCCCAGCACGCCGAACACGCAACTCAGCAGTGCAGTGCGGGCAGGGGCGAAGCTCGCCCCCTGCGGCCAGGCAATCCAGGACCAACGCAGCAGGCCAAGCGCCGCCACGATCAGCCACGGCGCGGCGAGCAATGCGCAGCGCCAGCCATTGGCCAGCAGGAAAGCGTCGGCCAACCAGGCGGCGCCCAATGACACTACCAAGGGCCACAGCAACCACCAGATGAACTGCGCAGCGATCGCGCCGGCACCATGCTGCATGCGCAGGCACCACAACGCACGCGCGCCGGCCACGGCGAACGCCAACCACGCCAGCGCGCCCCAGTGCGCGAACGGTTGGGTATGCGCATGGCTCTGCCACAGTGCCAGCGGCGCAGCCAGCGCCAGCCCGGCCATGACCGTCCACACCAACGCCGCTGCAGGCCGGCGGCGATGCACCTCGGCCGCCAGCCAGACGGTCAGCGCAACGAAGCCCAGCAGCAGGTCCGGCTCGCTACGCAGGTCGCCGGCAAAGCGCAGGATCTCGTGCACACCGCACAGCGTCCACCAGCCCAGGCCCCACAGATACGCCACCAGCGCACGGCGCGGGTGCCCCGCGTCGCGCAGGAACCAGGCACTGGCCCAGCCAGCCAGCGCCAACAGCAAGGTGCTCATGCAGGTGGCATTGGCAACCGCCACGCTGTCGTAGCGCCACGCATCCACGCCGAAGGCCACACCGATCGCAGCCAGCATCTGCAAGCCCACACCGCTGACCTGCGAGAACCGCCGCTGCTGCCGCAAACCCAGCCACAGCAAGCCGACGCCTTCCAGTGCGAACACGCTGGCGGTGGCACGCGCCGACAACGCCAACGGCACCGCCAGCGTGGCAAAGCCCACGGCCAGCATTGCGTGCGCCTCGCCCAGCAGACGCGTCGCCGGGCGGCGCAGCAACCATGCGGCCAGTGCCGCATACAAGGCGGCCACGGCCAGCGCGCACAACGCCAGTGGCAGGCGGTCGCCCTCCAGCAGGCGCGCCTGCAACGCGAACGCGACCAGCGGCGTGCCGAACAACAGGCTGCCATCGATCAACTTGCCGGCACTGCCATCGCCACGCCGCGCGTGCAGCACCGGGATGGCCACATACATGGCGAAGAACAACAACAGGAACGGCTCGGTCGTGGCGAACTTCGCCGGGGCGTACTGCAGCGCACCCCACAACGTGCCGATGCCGAAGGTAAAGGCGAATCCGAGCAGATTCAGCACCCGCCACGGGCGTACCCAGGCAACAGCCACGATGCCGGCGTTGAGCACCGCGTAGTAACTAAACAACGCAACATGATTGCCGCTGCCACTGGACAACCAGATCGGCGCCAAAAAGCCCGCCAGCACGCCCAGAACCGCCAACGTGCGCGAATCCTGCAGCACGGCCAGCACGCACATGCCGGCAATCAACACCACGCTGATGCCCATCGCCAGCCCGGCGCCGAGCAACCCGTACAACTTGAACGCAGCGAACACGGTCAACAGCAGGCCACCGATGGCACCGCCCTGCAGCGCCAGCGCAAAGCCGGGCCGCACCGTGCGCTGCCGCCAACCGAAGACCAGGCCGGCCAAGGCCACCGCACTGATGCCAGCCAGGCGCAGCTCGACCGGCATGCGCATCCAGCCCTGATCGCTGGCGTATTTCAGCAGCGACGCAACGCCGGCCAGCAGCACCAGCATGCCCACCTTGACCGGCACATTGCCTTCGGTGAACCAGCGCTTCAGCGCACTGGCGGCGCGCTCGATCGCATTTGGCGCCGGTGGTGGAGTCGGTGCGGATGGCGGCTGTGTTGGCTGCGCCGATGCAGCAACCGGCGACGGCGTGCGCGCGGCAACCTCGGAGACACTGGCACTGCTGCGCGCGGCAAGCGACGGATCCATGCTGTGCGACGGTGGCGGGACCGGTGCGGCGGCGCGCGGTACCGGGGCCACTGCCTCTGTCGGCATGCTGACCTGTGAGGGCACCGGCTGATCGTCAA
Source organism: Xanthomonas sp. NCPPB 2922 (assembly GCF_041520885.1). NCBI lineage: Bacteria > Pseudomonadati > Pseudomonadota > Gammaproteobacteria > Lysobacterales > Lysobacteraceae > Xanthomonas > Xanthomonas sp. NCPPB 2922. The sequence goes on from NZ_JBGOFY010000007.1 coordinate 66,459, forward strand.
CCGGTGCGTTGGGCGCTGCCTGCGCGGGCGCGCCTGCACGTGCCGCAGCTGCCGGCGCCGCAACGCCTTGCCACTGCGCAACCCGCTGCTCCAGCTCCCAGACCCGCCGCTGCAGTCTGCCCACCCACACCAGCGCTATCACCAGCCCAACCGGCAGGGCCAGGACCGCAAGGCCCACCATTACGATGATCGATTCCACCTGTCCCCCACCCCGGCATCCGGCCGGCTGCGCGAACCATACAGGCTGCCGCCCCGCATTGGCAGCACCGCACGCGGCGTAGAGACATCAGGGCCTTAGCGCGCGCCTCACCATAAAACGCCAACCACACGCATAAAAAAACGCCCGGATGACCGGGCGTTTTTTTATGATTATTCGCGGTAACCGCTGTCGTTCTTGTTATGGATGATCCAGATCAGGTTGCCGCCGGTATCCATCGACTTGCCGGCAAACACCAGACGGCCCTGGCCCTTGTAGGCCATCTCGTACCGGTAGCGGTCGCCGCCGAAGAAGAACGGAATGAACGCCTTGCCAGTCACGTACGAACCCTGGTCGTTCGGCTGACCGATCAGATCGGTGACCTGCTTCATCGGCATGCCGATCTGCAACTGCGTGAACTTGCTGCCCGGCGCAGGCTTACCGGTGATTTCGCCCTCGTAATCGTTGACGCCCTTGACGGTCTCACCGTAGCCCGCCTCGACATCGGACGACTTGATCACTTCGCCATCGGCATTCATCCAGGCCGGCGTACCGGTCTGCTTCTTGGCTGCCCAGCTGGTGGACGGTACCGCACACGCAATAACAACGCCGAACGCCAGCGCGCCCGCAAGAAACTTATTCATGTCTGTATCTCTCTATCCATGGAGTTCCCCGATCCTTCAACACGACACGGGAACGGCCGCCGTGCCCGCAAATTAGCGCACGTGATGCCGATAAAGTCCACTTCGGGCGGCCACATATGTGCGCTGTACCAAGCGCTGCCGGCAAAGAAAGATGCAAAAAACAAAAGCCCCAGCAAGCTGGGGCCTTTGCGACAGCATCAGACGGGAGTGCTTACTTCGCCACAACCCGCACCATTTCCAGGCACTTGTTGGAGTAGCCCCACTCGTTGTCGTACCAGGACACCAGCTTGACGAAGGTGGAATCCAGCGCGATGCCGGCGTCGGCGTCGAACACCGAGGTGCAGGTCTCACCGCGGAAGTCGGTCGCCACCACCTTGTCTTCGGTGTAGCCCAGGATGCCCTTCAGCGCGCCTTCGCTCTGCGCCTTCACCTCGGCGCAAATTTCGGCGTAGGTGGCCGGCTTTTCCAGTTCAACCGTCAGGTCGACCACCGACACGTCCGAGGTCGGCACGCGGAAGCTCATGCCGGTGAGCTTCTTGTTGAGCTCCGGGATCACCACGCCAACCGCCTTGGCCGCACCGGTGGAGGACGGAATGATGTTCTCCAGGATGCCGCGGCCACCGCGCCAATCCTTGTTGGATGGGCCGTCCACGGTCTTCTGGGTCGCGGTCGCGGCGTGCACGGTGGTCATCAGGCCACGCTTGATGCCCCACTTGTCGTTGATGACCTTGGCCAACGGCGCCAGGCAGTTGGTGGTGCACGAGGCGTTGGAGACGATCGCTTCGCCCTTGTAGGTCTTGTCGTTGACACCGTAGACGAACATCGGCGTGTCGTCCTTGGACGGGGCCGACAGGATCACCTTCTTGGCGCCCGCATCTATGTGCTTCTGCGCGGTTTCCTTGGTCAGGAACAGGCCGGTGGACTCGATCACCACCTCGGCGCCGACCGCATCCCACTTCAGGTTGGCCGGGTCGCGTTCCTGGGTGAGGCGGATCTTCTTGCCATTGACGATCAGCGTGTTGCCGTCGACCGACACCTCGGCCTTGAAGCGGCCGTGCACCGAGTCGTACTGCAGCATGTACGCCAGGTAGTCGGGCTCGAGCAGGTCATTGATGGCCACGATCTCGATGTCATTGGCGAAGTTCTGCACCGCAGAGCGCAGCACGTTGCGTCCGATGCGACCGAATCCGTTGATGCCAACCTTGATTGCCATGTTCACTAGCTCCTGCGGCCGCGACAACGCGGCGGATGGAAAGGGGCGTTCATTCTAGCAGCGTCCCACCCCGGCGACGGTGCCCGGACAGGCGCTGCGACACACCGTTCGACCCGCGGCACATCACGCAGAACACACGCTCTGCTGGCACCGGTGCGCAGGCCGCAAGCCGTGGTCCGGCAGGCACGCGCCCAGTGCGCACCATTGCCTGACGCAGGACGACGGAACGCACCGCTGCGCCGCCAACGGACTCGGCGGGAGTGCGGGCAGCCGAGGCCAGATGGGAGCGGCAACTCCAAAGTCCTTTAGTTGAGGCCGCATACCCGACGCGTCGCCACGCCCAAGCCCACCCTGCGACCGACACCCCAGAAACCGCCTGATTCGCCCCACAACCAAGACGGACGGCTCACTCCAAAATACGCCGCCCGGCATATTCACGACTATGCCGAACAGCAGAATTTCCACCCTCCGCGGATTTCGATACTGGGCTCGCCCACTGAGGCACCCCCCATCACTCAACGGAGATACCCCATGCGTCGCACCCTCTTCTCTCTGGTTCTGGCTCTGGCTGCCACCCCGGCGCTGGCTGGCGGCGTGATGCACTACACCGACAAGGCTGCGCTGCCCGCCGATGGCGAAGCGCGCGAAGTGGCCGCGCTGTTCGACACCTGGAACGCGGCCCTGGCCACCGGCAACCCGCACAAGGTGGCCGACCTGTACGCCCCGGACGGCGTGCTGCTGCCGACGGTCTCCAACGAAGTGCGCGCCTCGCGCGAGCAGATCGAAAACTACTTCGAGATGTTCCTGACCAAAAAGCCGAAGGGCGTCATCAACTACCGCACCGTGCGCCTACTCGATGACGACAGCGCGGTGGATGCGGGTGTGTACACCTTCACGCTCACTGACAAGAACGGCAAGAAGAGCGATGTGCAGGCCCGCTACACCTTCGTGTACGAAAAGCGCGACGGCAAGTGGCTGATCATCAACCACCACAGCTCGGCCATGCCGGAAGGGGATACCGCCACCGCGTCGGTCAGCAAGACCAAGTAAGCCGGCCAGATTGACGCGGCCCGTCGCGTCATTGCCGCAGCGTTCGGCCCCCTCCCCGCCGAACGCTGCGCCCGGCGCAGGCAGCGCGCATGCCCTGCGTTTCTGCACCAGATACCCGCGCCGTCACTGCATGCGCTGCACCTGATTGATCAGGATCAAGGCAGCAACGGCGCGCACGTTCAAGACTTCACTCACTCCTACAACGACACGAGACCATCATGCGCAAGCGTTCCACTCTTCTGTTCGCAGCCCTGGCTGCCGCCTCGGTCAGCGCACCCGCACTGGCCCAATCCAAGGGTGACTGGTTGCTGGGCGTCGGCGCCCATCAGGTGGCGCCCAAGTCCGATAACGGCAGCCTGGCCGGCGGCACGCTCGACGTGGATGTCGGCACCGATATCCGCCCGACCATCACCGCCGAATACTTCATTGCCGACAACTGGGGCATCGAGGTGCTGGCGGCACTGCCATTCGAGCACGACATCAACATCCGTGGCCTGGGCCGCGTGGGCAGCACCAAGCACCTGCCGCCGGTGGTCAGCTTGCAGTACCACTTCAACAGCCAGGGCAAGGTGTCGCCATTTGTCGGCGCGGGCATCAACTACACGCGCTTTTTCAGCACCGAAACCAGCGGCGCACTGGCCGGCAATGACCTGGACCTGGACGCCTCCTGGGGCCTGGCGGCACATGCGGGCCTGGACGTGAAGATCAGCGACCGCGGCGCGTTGCGCGTGGACATGCGCTGGATCGACATCGACAGCGACGCCAGCCTCAATGGCAACCGTATCGGCACGGTCAACATCGACCCGCTGGTCTACGGCGTGGCGTACGTGCACCGGTTCTGAGGACGGCGACGCGCGTGGCGCTTCTCTGGCACACTTGACGCCCAGGGACGTGAATCCACCGCCGGAGTTGCGGACAGGTAGGTGCACGTCGACCGCCTGTCCGACTTACCGGGGATTCCATGAGCACGCTTATCCGCACCGCCCTCGCCATCGCTTTGGCCGCTTCGGCCACTCCTGCTTTTGCCCAGTCGGCCGGCCATTGGACGACCGGCTATGGCGCGGGATATGTCTCGCCCAAGTCCGAAAGCGGCGACTTCGCTGGCGTCCGCGGCGAAATCAAGGGCGCGCCCGCGCTGTCGTTCACCTACGAATATTTCCTGCGCAACAACCTCGGCATCGAGGTGCACGCCGCCGTCTCGGGCAAGCACGATCTGGAGCTTGCGGGTGTCGGCAAGGTGGGCAGCTACTGGTCGGTGCCGCCGAGCGTGCTGTTGCAGTACCACATCAACGGCTATGGCACGGTGTCGCCCTTCGTGGGCGTGGGCATCAACTACACCACCTTCCTGGGTGAAGACACAGACGAAGCGCTGGGCAGTGGCGATATCCGCTTCGACGATTCGGTGGGCGCCACCGCGCACGTGGGTGTGGACTTCATCTTCAATGAGCGCAGCGGCCTGCGTGTGGATGCACGCTGGACCGATTCGTCCAGCAACGTCGATTTCAACGGCACCCGCCTGGGCAAGGCGCAGATCGATCCGCTGACCTATGGCGTGTCATACCTGGTCTATTTCTAAGAACAGCAATCAAAACGACTGCGCGCCCGCCAGGCGGGGGCGGCCTGTGCTCGGAATCAGCATGTACCCCCCCGTACACCCCGGTTCCTCGGCGCCGTCCGCACCCACCTGACGACTGCGCGCTACGTTTTGTAGCCGCTCTAAGCCGCGCGTCGCGCAGGCCGGGTGCCTGCGCGAATGGGCAAACGCTGCAATCCGCCTTACAAATGCGACGCGTACAATTCCGGGGATGAAGACCTTCTCCCCGTTGTTGTTGACGCTCTCCGTGTGTGCAGCCGCGCTGCAGCCCACCACCGCACTGGCCTGGGGCCCGCAGGGCCACCGGCTGGTGGCGCGTGTTGCCGAAACCGAATTGACGCCGCAGGCGCGCGCGCAGGTCAGTCAGTTGCTGGCAGGCGAAGCCGACCCCAGCCTGGCCGGTGTGGCCACCTGGGCCGATGAGTTGCGCGCCAATGATCCGGATCTGGGCAAGCGCTCGGGCCCCTGGCATTACGTCAATCTCGGCGAACACGACTGCGGCTATGTGCCGCCGCGCGATTGCCCGGATGGTAACTGCGTGATCGCTGCGCTGGAGCAGCAGACCGCCGTGCTGGCCGATCGCAACCAACCGTTGGCCGCACGCAGGCAGGCGCTGAAGTTCGTGGTGCATTTTGTTGGCGACATCCATCAGCCAATGCACGCCGGCTATGCGCACGACAAGGGCGGCAATGACTTCCAGCTACAGGTTGCCGGCAAGGGCAGCAATCTGCACGCGCTGTGGGACAGCGGCATGCTCAATGACCGCCACCTCAGCGACGATGCCTATCTGAAAGTGCTGCTGGCCTTGCCGGCAACCGCGCCCACCTCGCCAGCGCTGCCACCGCCGGGCGCGGCCTGGGCACAGGCGTCGTGCCGCATCGCGATCACGCCCGGCGTGTATCCCGACACGCATGTACTGCCACCAACCTATATCGCCACCTATCGCCCGATTGCCGAGACCCAGCTGCGTGTCGCGGGGGACCGGCTGGCCGCGCTGCTCAATGCGGCGCTGCGCAGCCCCTGAGACGGAGATACCGATGCAGCCGCAGGTCCTTGCGTTCTTCCATGCCGACAGCAACACCTTTACCTACGTGGTTGCCGATACGCGCACCGGGGCGGCGGCGGTGATCGACCCGGCGCTGGACTACGCTGCCGACACCGGCGCGATCACCACACAGGCGGCGCAAGCCATTGTCGATGCCGTACAGCAGCATGGCTGGCAGGTGCAGTGGTTGTTGGAAACGCACGCACACGCCGATCATCTCAGCGCCGCGCAATGGTTGAAGCAGCACTGGCCGGACGCGCGGGTCGGAATCGGCGAAGGCATCACACAGGTCCAGCAGACGCTGGCGCCGCACTACGCGTTGCCGGCCGGGTTTCGTGCCGATGGCGCGCAGTTCGACCATCTGTTTGCCGATGACGAGCGCTTTGCGTTGGGCGCGATTGCCTGCCGCGTGATTGCGGTGCCCGGGCACACCAGCGACAGCATCGCCTACCTGATGGGCGATGCACTGTTCCCGGGCGACTCGCTGTTCATGCCGGACGCGGGCACCGCGCGCTGCGACTTCCCCGGCGGTGACGCGCGCCAGCTCTATGCGTCGATCCAGCGCTTGTACGCCTTGCCGGATGCCACGCGCGTGTTCGTGTGCCATGACTACGGCCCGGGCGGGCGCGCGATTGCACACGCGACCACCATCGGCGAGCAGCGCCGCAGCAATATCCATGTGCGCGATGGTGTGGACGTGGACGCTTATGTGGCGCAACGACAAGCACGCGATGCCGGCCTGCCCGAACCCAAGTTGATGGGCCCGGCGTTGCAGGCCAATCTGCAGGCGGGCTGGCGCGGCTGAGTGCAGTGCGTGCGGCCTGCGCGCGATGCTTCTTTCGGGCGGATGGTTTTCTTCCGTTCCTAAGATCGGCTAACACAACGTAGCGAGCAATCGTCAGCTGGGTACGGATGGCGCGGGGGCACATGTGGATTCCAGACGCGGCTGCATCACTGCGGCACGTCTGGCAGCACCGCTGCTGGCATGTCCAGTGAATGCCGCCAGCCCCCTCACGCACGCGGCGCGGCACGCCCTGCCGTTATGATCGGGGGCTTCCCCCATCCGGAGTTCCCGATGCGCATGACCGGTTTCTGGCGCCGCACCCTTTGCGCCGTGCTGCTCGCCCTGCCCGTGCTTGCCAGCGCGCAGACCGCGCCATTGACGGTGTTCGCTGCGGCGAGCCTGAAGGAATCGATGGATGAGGCCGCGGCCGCTTACGAACAAGCGACCGGCACGCCGGTCCGCGTGTCCTATGCCGCAAGTTCCGCGCTTGCGCGACAGATCGAACAAGGCGCACCGGCGGACGTGTTCTTCTCCGCCGATCTGGAATGGATGGACTATCTGCAGCAACGTGGGCAGGTGCTGCCTGCGCAACGCCGCAACCTGCTCGGCAACACCCTGGTGCTGATCGCGCCGGCAACCAGCAAGGTGCGCGTGGACCTGCGCCAGCCCGGCGCGATCGCCAAGGCATTGGGCAGTGACGGCCGCCTGGCAGTGGGCCAGACCGCGAGTGTGCCGGCCGGCAAGTACGCCGCCGCCGCGCTGAGTGCGCTGGGCCAGTGGGAGGGTGTCAGTGCGCATCTGGCCGAGTCCGAAAGCGTGCGTGCCGCGCTGATGCTGGTGTCGCGCGGTGAGGCGCCGCTGGGCATCGTGTATGGCTCCGATGCCCGCGCCGAGCCCAAGGTGCGTGTGGTCGCCACGTTCCCCGCCGACAGCCACGCCCCCATCGTCTACCCGGTGGCAGCGCTGAAAAACAGCCGCAATCCCAAGGCCGCGGCGTTCGTGCAGTGGCTGGGCAGTGCACCGGCCAATGCGATCTTCGTGCGTCGCAGTTTTTCGCTGAAGGACTGAGGCAGTCCGCGTGGCGATGTTCACCCCGGAAGAGCTGACCGCGATCGGCCTGAGTCTCAAGGTCGCGATCGTGGCGGCGTTGGCGAGCCTGCCGCCCGGCATTGCCTGCGGCTGGCTGCTCGCGCGGCGGCGCTTCCCGGGCAAGGCGCTGCTGGACGCGCTGCTGCACCTGCCACTGGTAATGCCGCCGGTGGTGACCGGTTACGCGTTGCTGGTGGTGCTGGGGACGCAGGGCCCGGTCGGTAGCTGGTTGCTTGAACACCTGGGCATCCAGTTCGCGTTCCGCTGGACCGGCGCGGCGCTGGCCTGCGCGGTGATGGGCTTCCCGTTGATGGTGCGGGCCATCCGGCTGTCGATCGAAGCCACCGACCGCCGCCTGGAAGCGGCGGCCGCCACGCTTGGTGCCGGCCCCTGGCGAGTGTTCTTCAGCATCACCCTGCCGCTGGCCTGGCCGGGCCTGGTGGCCGGTGTGGTGCTGGCGTTCGCCAAGGCGTTGGGTGAGTTCGGCGCAACAATCACGTTTGTGTCCAATATCCCAGGCGAAACGCAGACGCTGTCGTCGGCGATCTATGGCTTGATGCAGGTGCCCGGCATGGAATCGGGCGTGTGGCGGCTGGCCGGCGTGGCGTTGGCGATCTCGCTGGCCGCGCTGCTGCTCTCCGAGTGGCTGGTGCGCCGGCCGCATCCGCGCGAGGAGGTCTGATGCTGGATATCGATCTGCAGTTGCAACGTGGCCAGTTCAACCGACGCATCGTCATCCAGGACGACGAACGCGTGGTGGCGCTGGTCGGCGCCTCGGGTGCGGGCAAGACCACCGTGCTCAATGCGATCGCCGGGCTGGTGCGCCCGCAGGCCGGGCATATCCGTATCGACGGGCGTTGCCTGTACGACCATCAACGCGGCGTGGATCTGCCCACCCACCGCCGGCGCATCGGTTATGTGTTTCAGGATGCGCGCCTGTTTCCACACCTGGATGTCCGCCGCAACCTGGATTACGGGCGCCACGCAGGCGCTGCGGCGCGCTTCGGTTTCGACGATGTGGTGGCCTTGCTCGGAATTGCGCCGTTGCTGCAGCGGCGCACGCGCAATCTGTCCGGTGGCGAGGCGCAACGCGTGGCAATCGGCCGCGCCTTGCTGTCGCAGCCGGCGATCCTGTTGTTCGATGAGCCGCTGTCGGCCCTGGATCAGGCGCGACGCGAGGAGTTGATCCCCTACCTGCAGCGCGTGCGCGACGAGATCGGCCTGCCGATGCTGTATGTCAGCCACAACCCCGACGAAGTGCAGCGCATTGCCTCCAGCGTGCATGTGCTGGACTAGCGCAGCCCACGCGCCACACGCGCATTGGCTAGGTCACGCGGAGCACGCATGAAACGCTATCAGAAGCAGGATTTTCCAGTCGACCAGGTCCGCCGTTTTCTCGAGCCGGGGCCGGTGGTGCTGGTGAGCTCGGCGCACCGCGGCCAGCGCAACATCATGACCCTGGGATGGCACATGGTGCTGGAGTTCTCACCCTCGCTGATTGCGTGCTGCATCGCGCGCGGCAACCACAGTTTTGAAATGGTCCGTCGCAGCAAGCAATGCGTGATCAACCTACCGACGGCCGAGCTTCTGGACACCGTGGTTGCGATCGGCAACAGCAGTGGTGCGCAGATCGACAAGTTCGCGCACTTCGGGCTGACTGCAGCGGCAAGCACGCAGGTGGACGCGCCGGGCATCGCCGAGTGTTATGCCAGCTTCGAGTGCCGCCTGCATGACGGGCGACAGATCAACCGCCACAACCTGTTCGTGTGGGAAGTGGTGCACGCGCATGTGGCGCGCCGGCCCGCGGTACCGAAGACCGTGCATTACCGTGGCGATGGGCGTTTCATGCTCTCTGGCGCGGAGGTATCGCGGCGGCGCCTGTTCACACCGGAGATGCTCTAGCCGCCTTGAAGCGGCTTGCCGTCAGCGCCCGACCTTGCCGGTCTGCACACTGACCTTGCCCTGCCGGATCTCGAAGGTGAAGGCAAACGACAACGTCACCGGGACAGGCTCCTGGCGCTCGGCGCCGGTGCAATCGTCCATGTCGGCCGGCTGCGCAACACCGGGAGCGAAAGCGCACAGCGCCGCAGGCACGAACTGCCACTGCTGCACGGTCGCACGCACTGCCTGCAGCAGATCTGCGTTGGCTGGCAGCAAGCCGGCAGCGCACGCGTCACGATCGGACATCGGATCGACACGCTGCACTGCGCCGCTGGCGTCGAGAATGACGTGCGCGCACACCGTGGTCGGCGGCAGGCTGGTCCGTGCGGTATCGGGCGCCAATTGGGGAGTCTCGCTACGCAGTGCGCGCGGCATGCGAAACCGCTGCGTCGGTGCCAGCACATAAGCAGCAATGGCAGCCGCACCCTCTGCCGGCGGCTGCGCTGCCAGCATGCGCTGATCCACCGAGGCTTCGCGTTGGGTCTGTTCGGTGATCTGCACGGGCCGGCTTGCGCAGCCGGTGATCGCGACGAGCATCACTGCCACATAGACCAGAGACTGCCGCATCTGTCAGCCCTTCTTTGCGGCGCATGCGGACGCGGCGCAGCGCGCAGGCGGCGCGCGCGTTGCAGCGTGCGCATCAGTGCCTGGTGGTGCAGCGACTTCGTCGGGCGGGTCCAACGCAAACTGCACCGGCACCGTTACGGTGGTTGGCACCGGCCTGCCGTGCACCTTGTCGGGTACCAAGCGCCATTGCCTGGCGGCAGCGAGCACCGCGGCATCGAACACACCGGCAGGCTGGCTGCGCAGGATGACGATCTGTTGCGGCACGCCACTCGCATCCATGCGGATCTTCAATTCGACACTGCCCTCGAGCCCGGCATCCATCGCATCTTTCGGGTATCGCGGTGCCGTCAACGTTGCGTAATCCACCGGCGGACGTGGCGTTGATCCGGCGTGTGTGACGGCAGGCGTGTGCGTGGGAATCGCTGCCCACGCAGCGGCGCTGGCCAGCAGCGCCAGCAGCATCACCAAGGGCGTGTTCCACCGGCGCAGTGCTGCACCGGCCGTGCGGCCACGCGGGGCAAGCGCGCGCAATGCGGCGATGCGCTGCACCAATGCATGCGGCGTGGTCCAGTGGCACACCGTCGCCGCCCCAGCGCTTCCGAAGTGGGTCTTGAGCATGGCGTCGGCATAGCGGCGGCGTAACCGTGGATGCCGTGCCAGCACGCCGGCATCGCAGGCCAGCTCCTGATCCAGGCGGAATGCGCGCCACGCCAGGTGCATCAGCGGATTGCACCAGCCCAGGCATAGCAACGCGGCGGCGAACAGGTTTGCCTGCAGATCGCCACGGCGCAGATGCAGCCGCTCGTGCGCCACGATCAATTGACGCTCCACGCCGCTGTAGCGCGTGGCGAAGTCGGCCGGCACCACGATGCGCGGCCGCCACACCCCGAGCGATGCCGGCAGGCCGCAGTCATGACTGGCCGACCACACCGCGTTGCCCTGCGCCCGGAGTGGCCCGAGGCTGCGCACAAAGCGCGACTGCTGCCACCACAGCCACCCGGCCATTGCCACGGCGCCCACGAGCCAGGCAATGCCCAGCGCGCCTTCCCATCCGGACGCGAGGATGGGCGCGCCATGCGGCTGTGGCAGGGCGCGCAACAGGGGCATCGACAACGCAGCAGTGGTGGCAGGTGGGCCGGGCACCACAGCCGCCACGATCGCCAGCGGCACGCAGCTCCACACCGCGTACGCCGCCGGCGCGCCCAACCAGGCGCGCACTGGCCGGCGCAGCAACAGGCACACGATCACCGCGATGGTGGTCGCCACGGCAACGCGCCAGGCGAATGCACTCAGGTCAGTGAGCATCATCGAGGTCCTTGATCAGCTGTTTCAGTTCCGCCAGATCGGACGCGCTGAGTTTGCCGCGCGCGCTGAAGTGCGCCACCAGCGGCGCGACACGGCCGCCGAACACCCGCTGCAACAGTCCCTCGCTCTGCTGCTGCACCCAGTGCTCGCGCAGCAGCACCGGCGCGTAGTGATACTTGCGCCCATCCTTGTGCGCCGCCACGGCCCCCTTGTTGAGCAACCGGTTGAGCAAGGTCTTGATGGTGGGCTCGGCCCAGCCGGTGTGGGCCAGGGCGGCGGCCACCTCCTCGGCCGTGCGCGGCGCGCGCTCCCACAGCACCTGCATCACAATCGCTTCGGACTCACTGATTGCCATGCGATTACACCCGTAATTTTTTCGATTACGCATGTAATTTCAAGCCCTGTCAAGCCTGATCGTCTGGCTTGCCCGGCACACGCTGCAAATCACCGGACGCACCGCATCCGGCTCGGCTACCCTGGCCGGATGACTGAACACCTGACCGATCTGAGCGCCACAGTGGCGTGGATCCTGCAACGCATCGACGGCCCGCTGCGCGTGGGCGCGCCCTTGGGCATCGGCAAACCGCATCGGCTTTTGAATGCCCTGTATACGCATGTGGTGGACCAACCCTCGCGTCCGCTTGCGCTGTACACCGCGTTGTCGCTCAATCCGCCCAAGCCGGGCAGCGGTCTGGCCGCGCGCTTTGCCGGGCCGTTCATTTCGCGGCATTTCGGCGATGACTTCCCGCGCCTGGCCTATGTCGATGCCATGCTGCGCGATGCCTTGCCCGCGCATGTGCAGGTAGAAGAGTTCTACATGCAGTCCGGCGGGCTGCTGCACTCCACCCAGGCGCAGGCCGACTACACCAGCCTCAATTACACCCATGCCGCTGCTGCGGTGGCGCAGCGCGCGCCGAACCTGATCGTGCAGAAAGTTGCGCGCGAACCCAGTGGCACGCGGTTGTCGCTGTCGTGCAACAACGACATCACCCAGGACACGCTGGATGCGGTCGCCGCACTTGGCCTGCCACGTCCGCTACTGGTGGCCGAAGTGGATGCGGAGCTGCCGTGGATCGGCGGCACTGCGGCTGTGGATGCCTCGTTCTTCGACCTGGTGCTGGAGATACCCGGCCCGTCACCGCGACTGTTCGGGCTGCCGCGCCAGCCGGTCACCAGCACCGATTACGCCATCGGCCTGTATGCGAGCACGCTGGTTCGCGATGGCGGCACGTTGCAGATCGGCATCGGCACGCTCGCCGATGCACTCAGCCACGCGCTGGTGTTGCGACATACCGACAACGCCACCTACCGGCGCGTGTTGCAGGCATTGGATCCAACACTGGCATCGCATCCGGCGGTGCAGGCCAGCGGCGGCCTGGAGCCGTTTGCGATCGGCCTGTACGGCTGCAGCGAAATGCTCAACGAAGGCTTCAAACAATTGGTGGACAGCGGTGTGATCCGGCGCAAGGTCCATGACGATCTGGGCTTGATGCAGCGCCTGGCCGACGGCACCGCCGACGCTGCCGATGCAGCGCGATTGGCGGACGAAGGCGAATTCCTGCATGGCGCGTTCTATCTTGGCTCGCCGGCGTTCTACGCCTGGCTGCGCGCACTGGACCCCAAGCTGCGCAGTGCGATTGGCATGCGCCGCATCAGCGAGATCAACCAGCTCTACGGCGGCAATGAAGCGCTGGAGCGGCTGCAACGCCGCGATGCGCGTTTCTTCAACTCGTGCATGATGGCCACCGCCCTGGGCGCGGCGGTCTCCGACGGCCTGGAAGATGGGCGCGTGGTCTCCGGCGTGGGCGGGCAGTACAACTTTGTGGCGATGGCGCATGCTCTGCCGCAGGCACGCAGCGTCTTGATGTTGCGTGCTACCCGCGCGTCGGGCAAGGACGCTGCCAGTAACGTGCGCTGGAACTACGGGCATAACACCATCCCGCGCCATCTGCGCGACATCTACATCACCGAATACGGCATCGCCGATCTGCGCCACAAGACCGATCAGGACTGCGTGCTGGAAATGGCTGGTATCTGCGATGCGCGCTTTCAGACCGCGTTACTTGCCCAGGCAAGCCAGTCACGCAAACTGCGGGATGTTCCCGAGCAGGCCGCACGCGCGCAGCGCAACACGCCGCAGGCGCTGGAAGCGGCGTTGGCACCGTTCCGCCGCGATGGCAGCCTGCCCGACTATCCACTCGGCAGCGACTTCACCGACACCGAGCAACGCCTGTTGCCGGCGCTTGGCTGGCTCAAAAGCGCCACCACCGGAAAGACCGCAGCACTGGCAACGCTGATGCGCGCGCTGCTGTCGCGCACTACCGGTGATGCCGCCTGCCTGCAGCGCATGGACCTGGCCACACCGCGCAGCCTGGGCGACCGCGTGCAGGCCAAGCTCCTGGCCTATGCGCTACAACAGACCAGGCAGCAGTGATGACGCAGCCCTGACAGTGCGACTGCATCGATGCTGGCCGTGTGACCGCTGACGCAAGACGGACACACGGTGGAAAGCATTGCGTCAAGCGCGACCGGGATGATGGCGACCACCTTCTTGCCGGCACCGCTGCATGCACTCTTTTCATGATGCGTTTTCTGCCCCGAATGCAGGCAAGGACACAGAAGCGAAGCGGTTGCCCGCGAAGCGAAGAATCACGCTGAAAACAGCCGTGTTTGGCGTGTTACTGCTCGCCAGCGCGGCGGCGCAGGCAGAGCCGCGGCTCACCGATCTGCAGTACCTCGGAAGCCATAACAGCTACCACGCCGGCTTCGCACCCAGCGAAGCAGTGTTGCTGAAGCAACACGATCCCGCCGCGTTCGCGACGCTAGACTATCGCCATCCGCCATTGACACAACAGTTGGACGACGGTGTCAGGCAACTGGAGCTGGATGTGTTTGCCGATGCGCACGGCGGGCGTTATGCGCATCCGGCGATCGTTGAACAAATCGCCAAGGCCGGGCTGCCGCCGGCACCGGCCAGTGCACCCGCCGGCGTCATGAACAAGCCCGGCTTCAAGGTGTTGCATGTGCAGGACGTGGACCAACGCAGCACCTGTCAGCCACTGATTGCCTGCCTGCAGGAAGTGCGCGCGTGGTCGCAGCAACATCCGGGACATCTGCCGATCTTCATCCTGCTGGAAACCAAGCAGTCACCGGTGCGGCTGTCGTTTCCCACGGTGCAGCCGGAGCCTTTCGATCGCAAAGCCATGGATGCGCTGGATGCCGAACTGCGCTCGGTCTTCCGACCGGGTGAGTATGTGAGCCCGGATGCTGTCCGCGGCTCTGCACGCACCCTCAACGCCGCGGTGCTGGCGCACGGTTGGCCAGCATTGCGCGCCACGCGCGGCAAGGTGGTGTTCCTGCTCGATCAACGCGCGGCCGGCGCCAGCTATCTGCCGGGGCACCCGTCGCTGCGCGGCCGCGTGTGCTTCACCAACGCCGAGCCTGGGCAGGACGATGCCGCGTTTACCGAACGCAACGACGGCCCCGCCGAGGAGATCACCCGCCTGGTGCAAGCCGGCTACCTGGTCCGCACACGCACCGATGCCGATCTGAAAGAGCCTGCACGCGGCGACACCCGCCGCCGCGACGCCATGCTGGCCAGCGGGGCGCAATTGCTCAGCACGGACTTCCCTGCACACGAGCCGGCCAGCAACGGCTATGTGGTGCGCTTCGATGGCGATGCGGTTGCGCGCTGCGCACCGCAGCTGTCGCGCGCGCACTGCGAGGGTGTCGATCTTACCCACTGACCGGCGCTGCCTGCCCGGCAGCAATACCGCAGTGGCATGTCATCGGTCGCAATGGACAGCGTCGGCGATGCATTGCCTGTGTCCGCGTGAACGGGCCGGGCGCCCCTCCCGTTCTCCACCTTGTGAGCTACCGCATGCAGCATCCCCGTTCCGCCCACCGCCTGACCTGCGCCATTGCGCTGGCACTGTCCGCACCCGTGTTCGCCGAAACGCCTGCACTCAGCACCACGACCCTGGATGCGGTCACCGTGCAGGCCAAGCACGTCGCCACACCCGGCTCGTTCGACGAGCAACGGTTGTCCAGCAGCGTCAACAGCGTGATGAGCAAACAGCAGATCGATGCCATTCCCTCGGGCGGCATCGCCGATGTGGTGGCGCACATGCCGGGGCTGTCCGCGTATAGCGACATGCACCTGGGCCAGGCCACCACCGGCGAGAATGCGTATGTGAGCATCCGTGGCATGGATGCCAGCTACAACGCCTACACGCTCAACGGTGTCGGCATGCCGGAGACCGACTCTTCAACGCGCGCGATCTCGTTGAACATGCTGGCGCCGTTCGGCATCCAGTCCGTCCAGGTGTCCAAATCGCCCACCCCGGACATGCCGGGCGATTCGATCGGTGGTGCGATCGACATGCGCACGCCCAATGCCTTCGACTTCGATCGCGACCTCTACGCCAAGACCACCGCGCAAGGCCAGTTCAACGCGCTGGCTTCCACGCTGGGCGGCAAGGACAGCGGCGGTACGCTGCAACAAGAATTGGCCTGGAAATTTGGCGATGGCCATGCGTTCGGTGTTTACGCATCGGCCTACTACGGCAAGAACAACAACATGGCGCAGGCGCCTGCGCCCAACAGCAAATACGTGCCTGCCGATCCGGCGCTGGCCAATGCGACCGACCTGCGTACTGCCGGGCCTTTGATCAGCACCCGCTACAAGTACAGCCTCTATACCAGCCAGATCGAACGCTACGGCGGCAATCTCTCGCTCGACTGGCAGGGCGACACCAGTGCGCTCTACGCACGCGCCATCTACGGCAGCTACGGCGTCACCGGCCAGCAGGATCAGTCCAGCGCGCGCCTGGAAACCTATCGCAACCAGCCCACTGCCGTGCGTGGCGGCTACTTCAACACGCACGACATCGACGAGACACTGGCAACCTTGCAACTGGGCGGCAAGACCACGCTGGATCGCCTGCATGTGGATTACGGCGCCTCTGTCGGGCGCGGCACCCGCAGCCGCCCGGATTACGTGTCGGCGAGCCTGTACGGTTTTACCCCGGGCAGCTTCGCCTTCGATCTGAGCGACCCGAAGTATCCGAGCATCGCCCCCAGCTCCGCTGCGTTGAAAGCGTTCTTCTACGACCTGGACGCGTCGCTGCTGTGGAAGGTGCAGGGCCATGATGCCGGCAGCCACGACAACCGCGTCAACGCACACACCGATATCGCCTATCAGGTCGATGGCGACCTGCTGGACAGCGTCAAACTGGGCCTGTCTGCCGACCACGCCGACCGCGGCGCCTACGACCATCCGTTCTTCCACAAGGATGGCAACTTCGTCACCAACGGCCCGTACTTCGGTGGCCCCAATTATGCGTTTCCCACGGCCGGTGGCCCGCCGCTGAGCGCCATCCCAGGGCGCGTGACCGGCAACGCCTTCAACGGCCACTACGCGGGGCCGTTCAAGCTGCTGGACCGCAACTGGATGCTGGCCCAAGCGCTGCCCTACAAGTACCTCAACGACCCCACCGGCGCCGGCGTCTACACCGCCAACGATTACAACGCCAACACCACCGCCAGCACCGAAGCAATCTATTCCGGCTACGCGATGGCGGCGCTGCACATCGGCTCGGTGAGCGTGCTGCCCGGTGTGCGCTACGAACTGACCCGCTACGCGGCAGATTCCTGGCAATCGCGTGGCGATGGCAGCACCGGTGAGTTTCTCGGGACAGGCAGCACCTATGGCCAGGTTCTACCCGGCATCAGCATCAATTACAGGCCCGACGACCTCACCGTGTATCGCGCCTCGCTGCGGCGCAGTTTCAGCCGGCCGGCATTCGGGCTGATTTCCGGCGAAACCGTGTATTCGATCGACGACACCCAGACCGTGGTTGGCATCTCCAAACCCAATCCCGATCTGCAACCGAGCAAGGCAGACAACGCCGATCTGTCTGCCGAGTTCTACGACCATGACGGCGGCGTGCTCAGTGCATCCACCTACTACAAACGCATCACCGGTTTCATCTACACCTCGCAGTCGGCGACCAGCAACGACAACACGCTCGGCGGGCTGGTGCCGACCGGCACCACTTTCGAGAACGGCGTGCCGGTGACCATGCCGCAGAACGGCGGCACCGCCACGCTCTACGGCCTGGAACTGGCGGCGAGCAAACGGCTGCTGGCATTGCCCGGCATCTGGAGCCACTTCGGCATCAATGCCAATCTCACCCTGCAGCACAGTGCAGCCGACAGCAAACGGGCGGATCAACCGGAAAAGACCTGGCTGCCGCGCGCGCCGGAGCGCATCTACAACCTGGATCTGTTTTACGACGACAGCCATCTGCGTACCGACCTGAGTTACAACTACACCGGCCTGCAATTGCTGGGGCTCACCACCGATCGGCTCAACTACTATCTGCAGCCGGTGAAGTCGCTGGATTTCAACGCCACCTATCACCTGCCCCACCATGTCGACGTGGGCGTGTCGGCGAAGAACCTGCTCAATGCGGCAACGTTCTACGAAACGCAGGGCACATCGAAACGCTACATGGCCTACGACCCCGGTGCCGACGGCGCCTACGTGCAGACCGGGCGGGCGTACATGCTGACGGTGGGATACACCTATTGACCGAGCGACGACGGGAAGACGCAGCGCTGGTCTTCCCGTCTTTGTGCGGGCCGTGGCCACGGCAATGGTCTGCGTGGAAATGTAGAGCTGCGCCGCCGCGCGTCGCATGTGCATGCCTATGATCGCGGCAATCAACCTGAGCGCGCGTTGTTTGGCGGCAGTGCTTGGGCAACGGGCGCATTGCCGCACGCGCGCGTCGCAGGCGTCGTTGATTTATGGCAGTTACTCCGGGTGCAGGGATTTCACGGCGGGTACGCAGCCCACTGCGGCAAGGTGCGTGCACGCCTTCTCTGGAACCACCCATGCCCTCACGTTTTCATGCTCGCGCCTGCTTGTTGACCCTGGCCCTGGGCGCGGCGCTGTCCTCGGTTGCGCAGGCCCAGCAGCCGGCCGCCGCACCTGCACCGATCAGCGCACCGACCACGGTAGGCACCGGACCACGTTCGGACCTGCACGCCCAGGTGCTGCTGGACCGCGCCCATTTTTCGCCCGGCCAGATCGACGGCCAGCGCGGCTCGAACCAGAAGCGCGCCATCTCCGGTTTCCAGGCCGCGCACCGCATCAAGGTCACCGGCGAGCTGGATGACGCCACCTGGCAGGCCTTGCAGGCCGACACCACGCCGGCACTGGTGCAGTACACGCTGACCGATGCCGACGTGGCCGGCCCGTTCCAGCCGATTCCCGACCGCCCCGCCGAGCAGGCGAAGTTGCCGGCGCTGGGCTATGTCTCCATCGAAGAAGCGCTCGGCGAGCGTTTCCACGCTGACCCTGACCTGCTGCGCCAGCTCAACCCCGGCGTTGACCTGAGCAAGGCCGGCAGCGTGATCCAGGCGCCCAACGTGGACGGTGTGCCTGCGCTGAGCAAGCCGGCCAAGCTGGTGATCGACAAATCCGATTCGACGCTGCGGCTGTTCGATGCAGAGGGCAAGGTGTACGCGCAGTTCCCGGTGTCTTCCGGCAGCAAGCACGATCCGCTGCCGATCGGGCGCTGGAAGATCCTGGGCATTTCGCGCGACCCCAAGTTCCACTACAACCCCAAACTGTTCTGGGATGCCAAGCCCGGCGAAGGCAAGGCCACGCTGCCGCCGGGCCCGAACAACCCGGTGGGCCGCGTGTGGATCGATCTGTCCAAGCCGCATTACGGCCTGCACGGCACACCGGAACCCGGCCACGTTGGCAAGACCGAATCGCATGGCTGTGTACGCCTGACCAACTGGGACGTGGTGAACCTGGCCAGCGTGGTGGACGCCTCGGTGCCCGTGGTGATGCAGGAGTAAGCCATGAAGACGCTGATGATGCTGATCGTGGGCGTGCTGATCGGTGCGGCGGGGTATTGGTGGCTGGACCTGCGCCACGCCGCCGGCCCTGTGGCTGCATCGCCAGCGGTGGCGACGCCAGCCACGGCATCTGCACCTGCTGCGCAACGCGCGCCTACATCAGCAGCACCTGAGGCGATGACTGCTGCTACACCGCTAGCAGCGGCACCTGCGCCGGCACAGGCAGCGAGCGCGATGGCGGCACCGGTCGGTGATCCGTCCGCTGCGCAGGCATCGGCATCGGCAAGCAACAACGTGGCCTTGCTGATCCCGGTGCAAGGCATCACCAGCAGCCAGTTGCAGGACACCTTCACCGACGCGCGCAGCGAAGGCCGCGTGCATGATGCGATCGACATCCTGGCACCGGCCGGCACGCCGGTGCTCGCGGTGGCCGCCGGCACCGTGGAGAAGTTGTTCGACAGCAAACGCGGTGGCCTGACGGTCTACCAGTTCGAGCCCGGCGGCAAGTACTGCTACTACTACGCGCATCTGCAGCGCTATGCGGACGGCTTGGCCGAAAAGCAGGTGATCAAACGCGGGCAGCTGATCGGTTACGTCGGCAGCACCGGCAATGCCGATCCCGCCGCACCGCATCTGCATTTCGAGATGCACCGCCTCGGCCCGGAAAAGCAGTGGTGGAAGGGCGAGGCGTTGAACCCCTACCCCATCCTGCATGGCGATCAGCCCTTACGATGAAATCGCAGGTACCTATTGATTGCCATGCGCTCAGATCGCAATACCGACTCAAAAAATCTTGTGACGAGCGATTCTCCAAGTGTGTCCTTATCATGCCCTCTTGCCTTTCAAATACTAAACCGTTCGGTCATGCCGAGCGGTCAATGAGCAAGAATGGCCAAGCAACATCAGGTTGCAGGAGGGCTTGGTGTTCGCCCCTTGTTGATCGTGATGGTTTGGATGTACTCGCCATTTGCCCCGTACACGACCACGATGCGAACGTAAGCATCGTCATAGACGACCTGGCTACTGCAAGGACAGGTCGCTAAAGCGGTCACCATCCCCAGTGGTTTAGCATTTGCATCATCGACAAGAACCATTGGCGTCTCAGCGGCCGAGCCAAGCGGAAGCTGTTGCTGGGCACCAGGCGTTACCACAATGACCGTCAGCACCTCATCTTTCAATGAGTTGATCTGAACATATTTCAGCCCATCTTTTTCGAACGAGTAAGCCTTGAACAATGGGGACAGACTGATATTCTTTGCGCCCGCTGGAATTCGCTCACCCATCCCACGAATCACGTTTAAAGGATTTAGCTTTTTCTCCGTAGCGCCGGTTTGATTTGCACCAAAAACTGCGAACAACACTGAGATAAATAGCAGACACCTGAGCTGGATCGACATGGAATTCCCTTATCCTGGCCGGATTGGCGGTAAAAATTTACGCCCACAAAAACGCATAGCGCAATTGCTTTTCGCTGAAAATCCAGATCACTTGGATCAACAGCCATGAAAGAATAAATCAATAAACATACCTCTGTTGAGTAGAGCCTTATCAGTACCGTGCGCGATGGTCCTGACGGTCAACAGATCTCGACTCACCCGATACGAAGACATTTCAACTATCGCTTTAAAAGATATCAAAATTTAAACAGCTGATTTGAATCCACATGTTTTGTTGAAATTCTCTTGCCTTGCCACTCCAGGTATTACCTGACCAAGCAACCACCCGAACTAGATCAGCATCCCACCCGATACCTCGATCCGCTGCGCATTGATCCAACCGGTGCCCGGCGCCAGCAGCGCCGCCACGACTGGCCCGATATCGTCCGGCAGCCCGGGGCGGCCCAATGCGGTGACCGAGGACACCATCGCGTTGACCTGCGCGTTGTCGCGGACGCTGCCGCCGTTGAAGTCGGTTTCGATGGCGCCCGGCGCCAGCGTATTGGCACGGATGCCGCGTGCGCCCAGTTCCTTGGCCAGATAGCGGGTGAACACTTCCACCCCGCCCTTCATCATCGCGTAGGCCGACGAGCCCGGCAGCGCAAACCGTGCAAGGCCGCTGGACACGTTGAGGATGCGTCCGCCATCGGCGATCAGCGGCAGCAACGCCTGGGTCAGAAAGTACGGCCCCTTGAGATGGATATCGACCAGCGCATCGAACTGCGCGGGCGTGGTGTCGGCAATGGCCGCATGCAATCCGGTACCGGCGTTGTTGACCAGCGCATCGAACTGCGAACGCCCCCAATCGGCCAGCACGTCCTTCAGCTGCGCGACGAATGCGGGGAAGTTATCGGCCTGCGCCACATCCAGCGGCAACGCATGCGCGCGGCGGCCCAGCGCCTGGATCTCGGCCACCACGGCGGCGGCTTCTCCGGCCTGGCTGCGGTAGGTCAGCACGAGATCATTGCCTTCGGCAGCGAGCGCAAGCGCGGCATTGCGGCCCAGGCCACGACTACCGCCGGTGATCAGGGTGATGGGTGTGGTTGTGGTCGACATCGGCATGCTCCATAAGTGGGGATGGCCCAGGCTATTGCGCTTGCTGCGCAACATAAATCGGCTCACGCTGATTGCACCGTTCAAGATAATCGACCAATCGATGGACACCATGGACTCTTTGCGCGCCTTCCTGCGCGTGGCCGAGCTGGGCAGTTTCACCCGTGCCGCCGAGACGCTTGGCTTGCCCAAGGCCAGCGTCTCGACCGCCGTGCAGCGGCTCGAGGCGTCGCTCGGCACCCAGCTCCTGCATCGCACCACGCGGCGCGTGCAACTCACCGGCGACGGCGCGGCGTTCTATCAGCGCAGCCGCGACCTGCTCGAGGACATGGACGAATTGCACACCATGTTTCAGCGCGAGCATGGACAGCTGCGCGGTCGCCTGCGGGTGGACATGTCGGCGGGCATCGCGCGTCACTTCGTGGTCCCCGCCTTGCCCGCGTTTCTGGCACGGCACCCCCAGCTGGAAGTGGAAATCAGCGGCACCGACCGCCGCGTGGATGTGGTGCGCGAGGGGTTCGACTGCGTACTGCGTGTCGGCACACTGGAAGACACCAGCCTGGTCGCACGTCCGCTGGGCGCGTTTCGCATCGTCAGTTGCGCCAGCGCCGAGTACCTTGCCCGCCGCGGCATGCCAACGTGCCTGGACGATCTGGCGCAGCACGATCTGGTGCATTACGTACCGACGCTGGGGCAACGCTCGCCCGGCTTCGAATATCACGACGGGCAGCGCTATCGCCTGCTGCCGATGCGCGGCCCGGTGACGGTCAACAATGGCGATGCGTATCTGGCTGCGGCGTTGGCCGGGCTGGGCATCATCCAGGCGCCGGCCAGCCCGTTACGCACGCACCTGGACAGCGGCGCACTGATCGAAGTGCTGGCCGAGCTGGCACCCGAGCCGATGCCGGTCACCTTGCTCTACGCGCAACGCCGCCAGTTGCCGCAGCGCGTACGCGCCTTCATGGACTGGGTCGCAGGCGTGATGGCGCCGCAGTTGCAGCCGATGTTGCCTTGAGGCGGTGCAGGTGCACTGCGTTCAGGGCACAGATGAAACGCGCGCATGCGTACAGCGGCGCGCTCACCGACTGCGTGGCACGGCTGCGGCCGAGTGATGACACACCATGCAACGTTGCTTCGATAACGCGGCAAACAACCACAACACCGCACGACAGATCTACCAGGCAGAAAAAAACACAGGCACCCTTGCAAGTGCCTGTGTCACTTCGGCAGGATCGAACGTCGAACCGCCTGACGTCGCGCTCGATCAGAACGTGTAGTTGAAGGTCAGCATGCCATTGCGCGATGCGCCCCACGCGCCGTAGCCGCCATTGAATTGCGCGTAGTAACGCTTGTCGAGCAGGTTGTCGACATTGAGCTGCACTGAGAACTGCGGTGACAGGCGATAGCGCGCAAACGCGCTGACCAGGGCATAGGCACTCTGCTGGAACGCGCCGTACACCGGGTCAACGTAGTACGAACGGTTCTGCCAATTGACGCCGCCGCCCACGGTCAGATCGCTCCACGCACCTTGCGGGGTGTAGCTGTTGAACAGCTTGAGGGTGGTGCGCGGCAGCTGCGTATTGATCGACGTGCCGCTGTCATCACGCGCGGTGTAATGCGAGGCACCAAAAGTGGTGTTCCAACCGGCGGTCACACGGCCGGAGATCTCGAAGTCGAAGCCTTCGCTGACCACGCCGTTGGCGGCCTCATACGCCGATTCGCTGCTACCGGGAACGAAGCCGCCGGTGCCACGCCCAGGTTGTCTTGTTCGATGCGGAACACCGCAAGCGAGGCGTTGAGCTTGTCGTCGAACCAGGCAGCCTTGACACCGGCTTCGTAGCCCTTGCCGGTCAGCGGATCCAGGTAGCCGCCGTTGGCATCGCGCAAGGTCTGTGGGTTGAAGATTTCGGTGTAGCTGACGTAGGTGGACCACACGTCGTTGATGTCGTAGACCAGGCCGGCGTACGGGGTGACTTCGGTCTGGGTGTCGGAGAACGGTACAAGCCCCTGCGCGGCATCGAAGTTACCGCCATCGATCTGCCAGTCGGTGTAGCGCGCGCCCACCAGCAGCGTCAGCGGGTCGGCCAGCGAGAAACGGCCCGCCACGTAGGCAGCCTTCTGCTTGATCGTGCCGGTGCTCTGCACCGTGCGCGGGCTCCAGTTGGGTTCCGGATACGCGCCATTCCAACCGAAGTAAGTATCCAGCGGCGCCGGGAAATCGAAGGTGCCGTTGTTGGTGAATTCGCGGCGGTTGTAACTGGCGCCGGCGACCAGGTGATGCTCGCGGCCAAACAGCTGGAACGGGCCTTCCGCGTACACGTCGGCGCCGTCGGCCTTGCGCTCGGTGAGGTAGTTACCCGAATACGGCACGACACCGCCGCCGGTGGCGCGGTCGAAACCGAAGATCGTATAGAACGGATAGAACAGATGATTGGCCGCTTCGGTCTTCTCATGGCTGACATTGGCCTTGAGCGTCCAGCCGTTATCGAAGCCCTGCTGCAGGCTGGCGAAGGTGCGCTGCAGACGCGTATCCCAGAACGTCCAATCGGCGGCCGGATTGAACGAGCGGTCGTAATTGGTGCGCGTGCCGTCGCTGAAGAACAGGGGGAAGCCGCCCCAGGTGACGTCGTCCGATTCCTTCTTCTGGTACTCGTAGCCCACGCTCAGCAGCGTGCTGTCGGTGAGGTCGGCATCGATGATCGCCGAGCCGATCTTCTTGCGCAGGTTGTAGCGGTCCATGTCCGATTCGCCGTCCTGATACACGCCGACCACGCGTGCGCGCACCGTGCCTTCAGGGCTGAGCGGCACGGTGACATCAGCCACGCTGCGGGTCTTGTTGAAGTCGCCACCACCCACCGACACGGTGCCGGTGAAGTCGCGGCTCACCGCATGCTTGCGCACCAGATTGATCGAGGCGGACGGGTTGCCCGAGCCGGTGAGCAGGCCGGTGGCGCCGCGCACCACTTCAACCCGGTCGTACAGGGCCACGTCCAGCGCCGAGTCGCCGTAGCTCCAGGCCTGCTCCATGTAGGCCGGGATGCCATCGAACTGATAGTTGTCGATGTAGAAACCGCGCGCGTAGAACTCCAGGCGCTCGCTGTCGCTCTGTGCCACCGAAATGCCGGTGACGTTGTTGAGCACGTCGGTGATGCTCTGCAGGTTCTGGTCGTCCATGCGGTCGCGGGTGATGACCGTGACCGACTGCGGAATCTCGCGCAGCGACAGGTTCATGCGCGTGCCGGCGGTGGTCTTCTCCACCGTGTAGCCGCGCTCGCCGGTGACGTTCACGCCATCGAGCGTGGTGACCTCGGCATCGGCGGCGGCGGCGGCCTCAGCAGCGCGCTGATCCCCGACAATGCCGGGCCAAGACGCTTGCACCTCTGCGCCCGGCTTTATCGGGTGCACTTGTTTTTACGCGTTTGTAACTCTGTGCAGCTAGTGACCTCCACGCAGTGATGCATGGATCTGGGCCGCCGCCTGTGTGCGCCAGATCGACCTCTGCGTCGCCGACATGCACCGCCAGTGATTCACCACGCCGCCACGCCTTGGAATGCACGTGGCGGTGCATGCTGCCTGCCTGCAGCATCACCCATCGCGCAGACCTTCCAAGAAAAAAGCCGGCTTTCGCCGGCTTTTTTTCAATCAACACTACAACGCGTTACAGCGCCTTGGCGGCCTCGACCACGTGCTCGGCGGTGATCTTGAAGTACGCATACAGCTGGTCAGCGGGTGCCGACGCGCCGAACGTGTCGATCCCGATCACCGCACCGTCCAGGCCCACGTACTTGCGCCAGAAGCCGGTCACGCCCGCTTCCACCGCCACGCGCTTGCGCACGGCATTGGGCAGCACCTGCTCGCGGTACGCGGCATCCTGGCGATCGAACACGTCGGTGGACGGCATCGACACCACGCGTGTCTTCAGCCCGGCCGCATCCAGCGTCTTCTTCGCTTCCACTGCCAGGCCCACTTCCGAGCCGGTGCCGATCAGGATCACGTCGGGCGTGCCGCCTTCGGCATCGGCCAACACGTAACCGCCGCGTTCGATCAGTTTGATCTGCTCGGCGCTGCGCGGCTGGTGCTGCAGATTCTGGCGACTGAACACCAGGCAGCTCGGGCCGTCCTTACGGGTGATCGCGGCCTTCCAGCTCACCGCCGACTCCACCGCATCGCCCGGGCGCCACACATCGTTGTTGGGGATGTAGCGCAGCGAGGCCAGGTGTTCCACCGGCTGATGGGTCGGGCCGTCTTCGCCCAGGCCGATCGAGTCGTGCGTGTACACATGGATGGCATGCGCCGGATTCAACGCGCTCATGCGCACGCCGTTACGCGCGTAGTCGCTGAACACCAGGAAGGTGGCGTCGAACGGGATGAAGCCGCCATGCAGCGCCAGGCCGTTGGCAATGGCAGTCATGCCGAATTCGCGCACGCCGTAATACACGTAGTTGGCGTTCGGGTCGTCGGTGGCGACCGACTTGCTGGCCTTCCACAACGTGAGGTTGGAATGCGCCAGGTCGGCCGAGCCACCGACCAGCTCCGGCAGCAGCGGTGCGAACGCTTCGATTGCCAGCTGCGATGCCTTGCGCGAGGCGATGGTCTGGCCGTCTTCCTGCGCCTTGGCGATGTAGGCATCGGCCTGGGCGATGAAGTCGGCCGGCAGCTCACCACGCGACCGGCGGGTCAACTCGTCGGCCTGTTCGCCGTACTGCTTGGCGTACTTGTCGAACAGCTGCTCCCACTCGGCCTGACGCAGCGTGCCGGTGCCACCTGCGCGCCAGCCGGCGTAGATCTCTTCGGGAATCTCGAACGGGCCGTACGGCCATTCCAGTGCCTTGCGCGCGCCTTCCAGTTCTTCCTTGCCCAGCGGTGCGCCGTGCGAGGATTCCTTGCCCGACTTGGTGGGCGCACCGAAGCCGATCTTGGTGCGGCAGCAGATCAGCGTGGGCTTGTCGCTGTTTTCCAGCGCCGCCTCGATGGCCGCCTTGATCTTGTCGGCGTCGTGCCCGTCCACATCACGGATCACATGCCAGCCATAGGCTTCGAAGCGTGCCGGAGTGTTGTCGCTGAACCAGCCGGCAGTGTTGCCGTCGATGGAGATCTGGTTGTTGTCCCAGAACGCGACCAGCTTGCCCAGGCCCCAGGTACCGGCCAGCGAGGCGGCCTCGTGCGAGATGCCCTCCATCATGCAACCGTCGCCCATGAACACCCAGGTGCGGTGGTCGACGATTTCCAGCTCAGGCCGGTTATAGCGCTGTGCCAGCAACTTCTCGGCCAGCGCGAACCCGACTGCATTGGCAAAGCCCTGCCCCAGCGGCCCAGTGGTGGTTTCTACCCCAGGCGTTTCGCTGCGCTCGGGGTGGCCGGCGGTCTTGCTGTGCAACTGCCGGAACTGCTTGAGCTGCTCGATCGGCAGGTCGTACCCGGACAGGTGCAGCAGCGCGTACTGCAGCATCGACCCGTGCCCGTTGGACAGCACGAAACGGTCGCGGTTGAACCACTGCGGATTGTTCGGGTTGTGCCGGAAGAAATCGTTCCACAGCACTTCGGCGATATCGGCCATGCCCATGGGCATGCCGGGGTGGCCGGACTTTGCGGCTTCGACCGCATCGGCGGCGAGGAAACGGATGGCGTTGGCCAGCTGGCGGCGGGTGGGCTGGGTCATGGACGTCTATGGAAGCGGAGGGGAACACCGCTGGAAGCGGAGACCCGTATTCTCCCACAGAGCGTGTTAGGGGAATCAGCAGCCGGGAATGGAGAAACGGGAATCGGGAATCGGATGCAGTGTTGCAAGTGGGCCGCTAACGCCACTCACACCACCGCTACCGCTGCGATGCGGCGGGACTTCGCAGTAAATGTCCCGATCGCAACAGCCCGCTCTAACGATTCCCGATTCCCGATTCCCTACTTCTCACCTTTAGCCACCAGCGTCGTCAACGCCAGGTCGCCGGTGACATTCAGCGCGGTACGGCACATGTCCAGGAAGTGATTGACGCCCAGGATCATGCCGATGCCGACCGGGTTGACCCCGACCATCGCGCAGATCAGCGCCACCACCGGCAGCGAGCCGGAGGGCACGCCGGCGGTGCCGATGCCGCCCAGAATGCAGACGATCATCACCATGAATTGCTGGCCGATGCTCAGGTCCACATTGAAGAACTGCGCCAGGAAGATCACCGTCACGCCTTCGAACAGCGCGGTGCCGTT
This sequence comes from Xanthomonas sp. NCPPB 2922, assembly GCF_041520885.1. Taxonomy (NCBI): domain Bacteria; kingdom Pseudomonadati; phylum Pseudomonadota; class Gammaproteobacteria; order Lysobacterales; family Lysobacteraceae; genus Xanthomonas; species Xanthomonas sp. NCPPB 2922. Next base: position 94,449 of record NZ_JBGOFY010000007.1, read on the forward strand.
CTGGTTGGCGGTGGCGCCCACGGTGAGCACGAAGCGCGAGACCCGCGGCGGCAGGCCCATCTCGTCGGCCACGCGCAAGGCGGTTGGCAGGGTCGCGTTGCTGGAGGCGGTGGAGAACGCCATCAGCGTGGCCTCCTGCGTCTGCCGGAAGAAGCCGATCGGCGAACGCCCGGCGAACTTCACCGCCAGCCCGTAGCTGACCACCATGTGCAGGCCCAGCGCCAGCACCACCACCCCGACGTAGGCGCCCAGGCGAATCAGCAGATCGAAGCCAAACAACGCGGCCAGATTGAACATGAAACAGGCCACCGCGTACGGCGCCAGGCGGATCACCAGCCCGATCAAGGTCATCGAGATCTCGAAGATGCCTTCGATGCCGCGCTTGAGCGTGGCCACTTTTTCATCGGCGGTGAGCACCATGCCCACGCCAAACATCACCGCGAAGAACATCAATGACAGGATCGCGCCATTGCTCGAGGCCGCCGCAATCACGTTGTTCGGCACGATGGAAAGCAGCATGTCCATGCCCTGCGGCTGATTGCCGGAGCTGGAGATGATCTCGCGGGTGCGGTCGGCATTTTCCTGGATCAACTGGTTGGCCAGTTGCGGGTCCACACCTGCACCGGGCTTGAGCACATTGACCAGGACCAAGCCCAGCAACACCGCAATGCCCGACAACACCACCGTGTAGCCCAGCGTGCGCCAGCCCACCCGGCCCAACGCGCGGATGTCGCCCATTTCCGCAATGCCGACCACCAGCGCCGAAAACAGCAGCGGCACGATCAGCATGAAGATCAGATTGAGGAAGATCTGCGAGAACGGCGTGGTGACGTACTTGGTCACCAGCCGCACCCACTCGGCGTCGCTCCCAGCCAGGTAGTACACGGCCAGACCCAGCACCAGGCCGATGGCGAAGCCAATGCCCATCTTCCAATGCAGGGGCAGACCTGGGCGGCGCGCGGCTGGGGATGCGGTCATCGGGACAGGCCTTGGTCTGGACACAAAGGCCGGAGCTTAACAAACACCACCGGCGCGGCCACCTACCCAAGGCGCCCCATGCGCGCATCCTTAGGGTAGGCCCGCCTCTCGACACCATGTGCTGCAGACGCTGGAGCGGGCAGCAAACAGCGCTCTTCTTGCACAACGCCAAAGCGCAGCCGCCAAGGCGCAAGCGGCACCGCAGCAGCGCCGGTGTGCCCTACCCGACCTGTCTTTAGTGTTGAAACGACGCACCGACCAGCGTGCCAGGCCCTTGCCCGCCCACCGTCGCGGGACCTTTGGCGGCATGGATGCCGCCAAAGAGCTACAGGGACGTACTTGCGGCGTGTCCCGCGACGGTGGGCGGGCAAGGGCCCTGCAGCAGCCCCGCAGCCATAACGCTCTGCGCGCTCTTCATCCCGCACACCTATCGCCGTACGCAGCCGAAACTCAATCAGTCATCACGCAAGACCACGCGGCAGCGCTGGCAGCGGCCGGGTCCTGCGCACCCGACTTAACCTTGCCGTGGCTCGTCTGTCGTGTCGCTGTCGCGGCAGCGCAAGCAATCAACGCGCAGGCGGATACAGCGGTGCCAGCACCTCCGGCTCTGCTGCCGTGGCGTGATGCCAGCGCGGGCCATTGGCGAACGCTTCGCGCAAGGCAGCGCGGGCTGCAGTCACATCGCCATCGCCACCCCAGCGGGCGCGTTGCATCTGCGCCACCGCCGCACGCTGGGCCGGGTCGCTCAAGGCTGCCAGCACACTGTCGATGTCGACAACGCCGGCCATGCCGCACAGCACCGTGGCCACATCGTCCATGCCACCGGTATCGAGCGCACGGCGCAGGTCGGCCACGCTATGGGTGGCGCGCTTGCCGGGCGCCGGCGCAGCAGCACCAGCACCAGCACCAGCACCGGCGGCCACCGTGCGCGTTCCACCGCGACGACGACGCAGCGCCCAGACCAGAGTGGCAATCCACAGCACCGCGAAACCCGCCGCCGCCGCGATCCAGCCCCACGGGCGCGAGGCTGCAGGGGCACCCTGCAGGCGCAGCGTGCTGGCCGCCGGCGCAGGTGCCACGGCCTCACCAGCTGGCTGGCTGGCTGGCGAAGGCGCCGCTGCGGGCGCTGCAAATGCACCGCTGCCTGCGGCCACATCCAGCGTGAGGTCCGGCAGCGATGCCGTCTTCGCCGCTGCCGCGCCCACATCCCACCACGCCACTTGCAGGCCGGGAATCAACAGAGGACCTGCACGATTGGGCACGATCGAATAGCGCCGCGTCAGCCGCAGCTGTGGCGAGCCGTCCACAAACCGCTCCTCGTACTGCGCCGGTTCGGCAAACACTTGCGCGTCCGGCACGCTGGGCGTGGGCAGCTCCGGGAACTGTGCCTGGGTGGCGCCGCGTGCGCTGGCTTCCACCACGATCTGCGCTGCCTCGCCGGCGGTGGCCCGCTGCGGCGTGGAGGTGTAGCGCAGCGTCAGGCTGCGCAACGGCAACCACGGCTGCGGCGCATTGGCCGGCTGCGCGCGCACCTGCAGCGGAATGCTGGCGCTGCGGGCGTTCAATTCGCCATTGCCGCGCCCGAAGTAATCGTCGAAGAACCCACCCACCGCGCGCCCGTTGAAGCGTGCCGGCGGCACCACCAGGCGGCCGCTGCGCTCGGGAACCAGCAGGTAGCGCCGCTCCACCACGTTGTACTGCCGCCCGTTGACCGCCCTGGCCGAACTCACATCATCGCCAACGCGCTGCAGCGACGCGCCGTCCGGGGCTTGCAGATCCAGTTCGCCAGAGGCCAGCTGGGTGGCGTAGTACAGCCGCACCACCACGCCCACGCTCTGCTGCACGTAGGGCTGTGGGTCGTCCACCTGGGTTTCGACGAACGCTTCTTCGTTGCCGCGCGCCGCGCTTGCGCCAGCGGCCCCAGGAGCGCCGGCATCGACAGCCGTAGCCACCACCTGCAGCCGAAGCGGCTCGGTGCGCTCGTTGCCGACCCGGATCGCCGGCACGATGATCTCGCCAGTCTGGCGTGGCGTGATCACCACCCCGAACAACGCCCGGATGGTCACCGAACCATTGGTCACCTGCATCTGCTGGTTGGCGTTCTTGGCCCCCAGCCCGAACCCACCGCGCAACGGGCTGTAATCGGGCTCGGCGCCGCGCTGGTCGGTTTCGATGTTCAAGGTCACCGCATCGCCTGCATCGATGCTGTCACGGTCCAGCCAGGCGCGCGTCACCGCGCCGGCGGGCAACGCCAGGATCGCCACGCTGCTGCTCAGCAGCCATATCGCCACACGGCGCCAGTGCCCGTTGCCCGTCATTGTCCGTCCCGTTGCCTGCGTTCGTGTTCCAGCCTGAATTTGGCGCGCAACAGGCTGCCCGGATCATCCGGCACGCGCCGGATCCATGCATCCACCGCCTGCCGTTGCTCGCGCTGCTCCGGCGTTTCTGCCGCGGCCGCGGCGGCGGCCTGCTGCTCCTTGCTGGGCGCGCCCTTGGCACCGGCCTGCGCCATGGCCTGTTCCATCTTGCGGCGTTGCGCTGCATCGGCCTGCTGCTGGGCCTGGGCATCCGGCGTCTGCGGCGGGCTGTCGGGCTGTTTTTGCTCGCCCTGCCCCGCTGGCGACGGCTGGCCCGGCGTCTGGCCGTCCTTGGGCGGCTGCGAAGACGGCTTGCCGTCCTGGCCGCCCTTGCCATCCTTCCCATCCTTCCCATCCTTCCCGTCCTTGCCGTCCTTACCGTCCTTGTTCTGACCCTGCTGTTTGTCGCCCTTGTTCTGGTTCTGCTGCGGCTTGCCCTTGCCGTCCTTGTTCTGCTGCTGACGCTTGCGCGCCGCGTCCACCGCGGCGCGGTTGGCGATGGCATCCTGCAGCTGGGGCTGTTGCCGCAGCGCACGGTCGTAGGCGGCAATCGCATCGTCGTAGCGCCCCTGACGGGCCAGCGCATTGCCAAGGTTGTACCAGCCCTGGTCGGTGGGCACGGCCTCGAAGGCCTTCTGCGCGGCAGCGAAATCGCCCTTGCGATAGGCCTGCACGCCGGCGTCCAGGCGTTGCTGCTGCACCTGGTCGGCGCGTTGCCATAGCGTCCCTTCTGCCGCCTGCGCCGGTTGGACAAAGGGCCCGACACACAACAACGCCAGCACCATCACCGCGGCGCGCCGGCGGAACGCCAACAACGCCAGCGCCATCACCGGGAACAGCAACCAGTAGCCCTCATCGAGCCAGGTCTTGCTGCCGTTCGCGGCGGCGGCGGCGGCGGCCGCGGGTTGTTGTGCCGGGTCCAGCACGCCCAGCGCACGCAGGTCGGCATCGTCAGCGGCAAGCGGTGCATAACGGCCACCGCCCTGGCTGGCGAGATCGCGCAAGCTCGCTTCGTCCAGCCGCGCCTGCGCGATCTCACCCGATGCGGCGCGGTAGGCCGCACCACGCGCGTTGCCGACCCCCAAGGTGGAGACATTAAAACCGCGCGAGCGCGCGACCCGCGCCGCGCTTTCGGCCGACTCATCGGCACTGTCGCTCATCACCAGGATGTCGCCCTGCTTGAAGCCAGCTTGCGACAGCAGCTGCACTGCCGCTTCGATGGCGCGATCGGCACGCTTGCCATCCACCGGCATCACCGACGGCGACAACGCATCCAGGAACAGGGCCACGTTGGCCGCGTCCTCGGTCAGCGGCGCCACGGTGAAACTCTCGCCCGCGTATGCCAGCAACGCCACATCGCCACCGGCACGCTCGCGCAACAGCGTGGCCAGCTTGGCGCGTGCCTGCAGCAACCGCGAGGGCGGCAAATCGTTGGCGTTGATGCTGGAGGACAGATCCAACGCCACCACCAACGGCCGGTTGGATTGATACACCGGCCGCTCGGTTTGCCGCCAACTGGGCCCACTCATCGCAACGACCGCCACGCTGTAGGCCACAACCGCGAGCACAAAACCGAACCACCCACGGCGGCCGCCAGTCACCAGCAACTGCGGCAACAGATGCGCATCGACACTTTGCCGCCACACGTCCGCATCGCGCTGGCGCAGGAACCACAGCACCGACGCCGGCACGATCAACACCAGCGCCCACAGCAATTGCGGACGCAGCAGATGCAGCGTGTTCAATGCGGTACTCAGCATGTTCATCGCCATCTCCGCGGCAATGCGTAGGCAAGCAACCCAATCAGCAGCGCCGCGCCCAACGGCCAGTAATAACGCTCGACTTTCGGCTGCACCGATGGCCCCGCGGCCTTCACCGGTTCCAGGCGATCCAGCTCGGCGTAGATGCCGGCCAGTTCCTCGGTATCGCGGGCTCGGAAGAAGCGCCCACCGGTCTGCTCGGCAATCTTGCGCAGGCCGTCTTCATCGATATCGTCGCCACCACCGGCCGGAATCGGCACACCGAACAACGAATAGCTCCCGCTGCCACCGAAGGCGATGGTGTGCACGCGCACGCCCTCGGCCTTGGCAAGCTCGGCCGCCTTCAGCGGGTTGAGAACGCCAGCGGTGTTGACGCCGTCAGTGAGCAGCACCACAACACGCTGGCCCTGGCGCTGCTCGCGCAGGCGTTTGACCGACAAGGCAATGGCATCGCCGATTGCGGTTTCGCGCCCGGCCAGGCCCACCACGCTGTCAGCCAGCTGATCGCGCACACTGGTGAGGTCGGCGGTCAGCGGCGTCAACGCATAGGCGCGCTGCCCGAATACCAACAGGCCCACCCGGTCGCCTTCGCGCCGGTCCAGAAAGTCCGAGAGCACCGCCTTGGCCGCAGTCAGGCGGTCCACCACGTTGCCGCCCAGCACCATGTCCGGTTCGCTCATGCTGCCGGACAGGTCCACCGCCAGCATCAGCTGGCGTGCCTCCCGCGGCGGCTGGATCACCTCGCCCAGTTGTTGCGGACGCGCCAGCGCGGCGCACAGCAAAAACCATCCCAGCCACGCCAGCCAGCGCGGCGCACGCAGCGATGGAATGCGTGGCGCACTCACCATCGCGCGCAGCTGCTGCGCATACGGCACGCGCAGTGCAGATGCCTGGGTGCGCCGCTGCGGCCAGAACCACATCAGCAACGGCAGCGGCATCAACCACCACGCCCACGGCCACGCGCAGTGCGCCAGTGCATCCTGCCATTGCGACCACTGCAGCCAGTTCATCGCCGCCCCTGCATCAGGCGAAGGAAGCGTTGGCGTGCCAGCTGCTCCACCGTCGCAAGATCGCTCACTGCCGGGTCACGTTGAAACCCACCGTCCAGCAACACACGGCCGGGCCCCTGCGAAAACGCATGGCCCTTGCGGCCATCCAGCAATTGCAGCCAGGCCTCGCCCTGCAGCCGATCGGCCTGCGGGTCAACCATACGCGCCGCACGCCGCAGCAACGCCGACAGCGCCGCCAGCCGCAGCGCCGGCGTGCTGGCCGCCTGCAGCGCAGCGTCGAAGGTCGCCGCCCAGCGTTGGGCACGCCGACGGCGACGCCACCACCACAAAGCCAGCGTGCCCAGCACCAGAACGATTGCCGCGATCACCAGCCACCAGCCCAAGGCCAGCGGCCACCACGACGGTGACGGCGGCAGGTGCACATCGCGCAGTGGAAGGGTGTCGGGCGTCATCGCGATGACCCCTGCACCGTAGAGATGCCGCCGCCCAGCCAGGCATCGCTGGCATCAACCGTGGACAGACGGTGCAGGCGCACACCACGCGCCTGCAGCAGCGTGGACAACCGTTCCAGTGGCGCGACGAATTCGGCATTCCACTGCGCGCGCCCGGCCTGCGTGGTGAGGTCCACGGTGATCCGTTGCCCGCCTGCGTCGAAGGTGAGCGCACGCGCGGGCGGTGCCAGCTCCAGTGGATCCACCAGCACGATCACCACCACCTCGTGATGCAGGGCGAGCCCCGACCAGCGCGACTCGGGCACCGCGGCGGCACTGCGTGCATCGGCGAGCACGGTGAGGCGCGCGCCCGGGCGTAACAGGCGTGCCGCATGGTCGAGCCCGACCTGCAATCCGGCATCATCGGCCGGCGGCTGCGCATACCAGCGCGCCAAGGCATCCAGCACCGGCAACACCCCGCGCTGCCCGGCGCGTGGCGCAATCGGCGCTTCGCTCGCGGTGCCACGCAACGCGGCAATCCGGTCGCCCTGCCGCTGCGCCAGCCAGGCCGCCACGGCGCCGGCGCGTGCCGCCTGCACCGACTTGTAGCGCACCCGGGTGCCGAAGAAGAGCGCAGGCGCGGTGTCGGCCACGATCAGGCTCAACCGCTCGCGTTCGGCCTGAAACAACTTGGTGTGCGCGCGTCCGGTGCGTGCGGTGACGCGCCAGTCGATATGCCGCGCATCATCGCCGGCCACGTACTCGCGCGACTCGGCGTATTCCATGCCACGCCCGCGTGTTGCCGCCGGCACCGGACCCACCAACCCATACCGGCCACGGCCCGGTTGATGCCGCTGGCGAGCGGCACCGCGCAACGCAATCAACTCGGCCAGCTGCGGACGCACGCCATCGCCAGCGACGGACAACGGGGCAGCAGCAGACGGCGAGGACGGCATCGAGGCGATCGGCTTCGGGCGAAAGGGCGGCATACCGCAGCAACGCTACCCGATCAGGGCAGCGGAATCTTTTCCAACAGCGCGGCGACCAGACGTTCGCCATCCCAGCCTTCGGCGGTGGCTTCGTAGCTGGGCAGCACGCGATGGCGCAGCACGTCCGGCGCGATGGCGCGGATATCGTCCGGGGTCACGTAATCGCGGCCGGCCAACCACGCACGTGCGCGCGCGCAGCGTTCCAGCGCGATCGAGCCACGCGGGCTTGCGCCCCAGGCGATACGCCGCGCCAGCGCAGGGTCGTAACGCTGCGCATCGCGCGACGCCAGCACGATCTCGATCAGGTAGCGCTCGAGCTGCGGCGCAAGATGCACGTCCAGCACCACGCGGCGTGCGGCGAACACATCCTCCAGCGGAATCTTGTCCGGCACCGTCGCATGCTTTTCCAGCGTGTCGCGTGCGGTCTCACGCGCCAGGCGCAGGATCTCGGCCTCCGCATCGGCCTGCGGATACCCGATCCGCACATGCATCAAAAAGCGGTCCAACTGCGCCTCGGGCAGCGGGAACGTACCCTCCTGCTCGATCGGATTCTGCGTGGCCATCACCAGGAACAGCTGCGGCAAGGCATAGGTATGCCGGCCCACCGTGACCTGCCGCTCGCCCATCGCTTCCAGCAGCGCCGACTGCACCTTGGCCGGCGCACGGTTGATTTCATCGGCGAGCAAAATTGGATGGAAGATCGGGCCGGGCATGAACTCGAAGCGCCCCTCCTGCGGCCGCCAGATCTCGGTGCCGGTCAGATCGGCCGGCAGCAGGTCCGGCGTGAACTGGACGCGCGCAAAATCGGTTTCCAGCCGTGAGGCCAGTGCGCGGATCGCGGTGGTCTTGGCCAGGCCGGGCGCGCCCTCCACCAACAGGTGGCCGTCGGCCAGCAAGGCGATCAGCAGCCGCTCGACCAACGCGGACTGCCCCACGATGCGTTGCGCCAGCGACTCGCGCAGCGCGGTGAATTGACCATGCAGCCGGTCCTCGGCGGGCGCGGCGGCGGCTTCTGGCGGAAGGAGCGGCGGTGCGTTCATAGACCCAGTGTGACCGATTCGAACGCGATTGGTTCACTGTGCAGGCGGAAGATGTTCAGTGAGTGACCGGGGTCATGCTCGCCTGAGGGCCCCGGCCTGCGTGATCATTCATCCATCGGCTCGCAGGCCGCCATGGGGACAAGCAGTTGGATGGGCCCTGATGCACGTATCGCGGGCAGAGCAAGTACGTCACTTGCAGTTGTGTTTTGAGAGCACTTCACAGACCGCTAAAAAGAAAAAGGCCGCTTTCGCGGCCTTCTTCTATTGCCAACGCGTTTACCGCGCGGCGCTCGCAACCCGCAGAACCTTCGGGGTGACGAAGACCAGCAGCTCGGCCTTTTCCTTGCTGCGTCCACGCTTCTTGAACAGGTTTCCCAGGAACGGGATGTCGCCAAGGAACGGTACCTTCGAAACACTTTCGCGATCGGTAAATTCATAGACACCACCGATCACCACCGTCTCGCCGTCGGCCACCAGGACTGCCGTATTGACTTCGCGGCGGTTGATTTCCGGCACTGTGCCGTATTGCGGCAAGGTGATGAAACGAGCAACTTCGTCCTTCTTGACATTCATGTTGAGGAAGACGCGGTTGTCGTTGGTGATCGTGGGCGTGACCTTCAGTTCGAGCAGGACTTCCTTGAACTGCACGTTGGCCTGCGAGCCACCACCTGCAACGCCGGCACCGCTGATGGTCACATAGCCGATTTCGCGGCCCTGCTTGATCACGCCCTCGCGCTGGTTGGCGGTCACGATGCGCGGGTTGGACACAACCTCGCCTCGGCCTTCTTCCTGCATCGCCGACAGCTCGATGTCGAGGTTGAAGTTGGAGCCAAGCAGGGTATAAGCGAGACCAGCCGCGCCACTGTTGGTAAATCCACCAGCCCCGAGATCAATGTTCAGGCCCGACGGAAACAAAAAGGTTGGAAGGGTAGTGCTCGTGCCGTTAGGTGTCGCAGGAGTGCGCGTATTGTTGAGCTCGTTGTTACGTTGATTCAGCGTATTGCTGTAGTTGACGTTACTTTCAAGCGAGCCGCTCAATATTCCGCGGCCAGTTGCGCCGGAGACACCAAAACGCGCACCCAGATCCCGCGCGAACGTATCGGTCGCAATCACGATCCGGCTTTCGATCAGCACCTGATCCACCGGACGATCGATATGCGAAATCAGCTCGCGCATCTGCGCTACCTTCTTCGGGATATCGCTGATCATCAAGGTGTTGGTGCGCTCGTCGGCCACCAGGCGACCGCGCGGCGAGAGGAAGCCATTGTCCTGCTGCCCGGCACCACCCTGACCGCCCTGGCCACCGCCACCACCGCCGCCGCCAATGCCCTTGGCCTCGGTCAGCGCTTTAAAGATTACCGCGGCATTGTGGTAGTTGATCTGCACGTAATCGGTGATCAGGTCTTCGCGGTTTTCAATCGCGATGCGGGCGTCTTCCTTGTCCTGTTCGAACTTGGCCAGCTCCGGCTGCGGGGCAACCCAGACCACGCCGCCATCGCGGCGCTTGTCCAGGCCCTTGGCACGCAGCACGATGTCCAGCGCCTGGTCCCACGGCACGTTCATCAGGCGCAGCGTGACGTTGCCCTGCACCGTATCGGAAGCCACGATGTTGAGGTTGGATTCCTCGGCGATCAGCTGCAGCACGGTGCGCACCGGCACGTCCTGGAAGTTGAAGGTCACCGGGCGGCCGCTGTAACCGCGCGCGGCGATCTGCGCGGCAGCCTGCGTCACCGCGCTGGCGCTCACGCCGCCAACGGCCGGCTGGCCCTTGCGCGGGGTGATTTCCACCACGTATTCGTTGCCGGTCTGGTAAGCCAGCGAGTCGAATGCACCCTTGGTCGACAGCACCAGCTGCGAGCCGCCACCGGATGGCTTGACCTCGACGCGCTGCACCGGGGTGGCGAAGTCGGTGACGTTGAGCGGGCGCTGCAGTTCGGCAGGCAGGCGGGCGTTGCTGATGTCGACCAGCACGTTGTCGCCTTGGGTGCGCAGATCGGGGCTGGCGCCCTGGCCGTCGAACTGCAGGATCAGGCGGCCTGCACCGTCATCGCCGCGTTTGAAGTCGATCTTGGACACCGCCAGGCTGGCCGGAGCGGTCTTGGCCGGATCCTGCGCCGGCTGGGCCAGCGCGGCGGCGGCAAACGAACTACCGCTCGCCAGCGCCAGCGCGAACCCCAGCGCGCAGGCCCGGAGCATTGCCTGGCGCCGGACCGGACGCAGGCGCTGGGCGTTGGAAAAAGTCATCGTGCTATCCCCTATCACTTTATTGATCATCCAATGCGAGCGCGGCAGGCCGTTCCAGCCATCCACCCGCACCGTCCGGTACAAGTTCAATCAGCTCGATGCGGTCTTCGTAGACCCCGGTCACCCGGCCATCGCTCTGCCCCAGATACACACCCGGCCGCACCCGGTAGGTCACCTTGTCAGGTGCCATGACCAATGCGATCAGGCCCGAGCCACCTCCAATGGTCCCCACCATGTCGAGGGCATCGAGCGGGAAGGCTTCCAACGGCTCCTTGCGCCGGTTCGGATCCGGACGCGTGCCATTGCCGCCTTCCGCGCTGACCCAGGCATCGCTGAACGGGTCGCGCATCACTTGCGCCGCATATTCGAACGTTTCGAACTGCTGCATCACCGGCAACGGCTCCAGCGGCGGCGCAGGACGCGCACGCACTTCGGCCACCCACGCTTCCAGATTCGGCGCATCGCCCGGGGTGCTGGTCACACCGCGGGTGCACGCCGGCAACACTGCAATTAGCGCCACGCAGGACAGGATCTTGAGCAATTTCATGGTCATTGGCCGCCCTTCTTCGCCGCGTCGGCCGCAGCCTTCTCCTGCTCGGCCATTTCCTCATCGTCCAGATAACGATAGGTCTTGACCGTGCCGGATAGCTCCAGCGCACCCCGTGGGGTGATGCCGGCCTTGGCGTCCTTGGGCTTGAGATTGATGTCGTGCATGGTCAGGATCACCACGCGCGGCAGCGAGGCCACACCGCTGACGAAGGCGCCGAACTGGTGGTAGCTGCCCACCATGCGCAGGGCGATCGGCTTCTCGGCGTAGAACTCCTTCGGCGATTCCGGACCCGGCTGGAACAGCTCGTTGGACAGGCCGCTGGACAGCGCGGTCTGCGAGATGTCGATGATCAGATCCGGCATTTCGGTCTTGCTGGGCAGCTGGCGCAGCATCTGCTGCAGCACCTGCTCCATCTGCGCGAGCTGCTGCTTGAGCGGCTCCAGATTCACCGCACGGCCCTGCTGGGTCTCGAACTCGGTGCGCAGCTGCGTTTCGGTGCCTTCCAGGCCTTCGAGTTCATCGCGCTTGCTGCTGATCAACAGGAACCAGGCCAGCACCATGATGAACAGGCCGACGACCACGCAGAACACGATGCGCGCCTGCTGCGGCCAGCCGCCGATATTGTTGAAGTCCAGATCGCTGAGCTTGAATGATTTCTTACTCATGACGCCGCCCCCTCCTGCGGCCGAGTGGCTTGCGCCGGTGCCGCTTGTGCGGGTGCAGGTGCGGCCGGCGCAGGCGTTGTTGCCGGTGTCGCTGCTGGCGCCGGGGTTGCGCCCGGTGCCTGGCCGTCGACCGGCGCGGTACCGTTCTTGTCGGCCTCGTTCGGGTTGGCCAGCTTGACCTTCAGCGTGAACACGTACGGCAAGGTCTTGGTGTCCATCGACGAAGCCGCAGGCTGGCCGGCGGCCTTGTCCTGGCTCTTGGCCTCGATGATCGACAGGTCCGGATTGGTCATCCAGCCCGAGCCTTCCAGGTTGCGCATGTAGGCACTGACGCGCGCGTTGGACTGCGAGCGCCCTTCCAGCGTGAGGATGTCGCCATCCTGCTTGATGTTGGTCAGCGCCACGCCATCGGGAATGGTGCGCACCAGCGAATCGAACAGGTGCACCATCTGCGAGCGGTTGGCCTGCAGTTCCTCGATGACCTTCTTGCGGGCCAGCAAGCGGTCCTTCTTCTTGTCGAGTTCCTTGATCTCTTCGTTCTGCGCCTTGACTTTGTCGATCTCGGTAGTCAGGAACGCGTTGCGCTCGGTCTGCCCGCTGATCTGCCCGTCGTAGTAGAACCAGATCAGCGCCGACAACACCACGCCAGCGAGCGCGGCGAAGCCGAGCATCGAATAGAACTCACGCTCGCGCGCCTTCCGGCGCTCGGCGCGCCAGGGCAATAGATTGATTCTTGCCATCAGTCAAAGCTCCTCAGGGCCAGGCCGGTGGCGATCATCAATGCAGGCGCATCCAGCGCCAGCGCATGAGCCTGAACCTTCGGGCCCAGCGTCATCTGTGCCAGGGGGTTGGCGACCACGGTGGTCACGCCCAGCTGTTCTTCCACCATCTCCGGCAGGCGCGACAACGCCGCGCAACCGCCTGCCAGCACGATGCAATCGACGCGATTGAATTCGCTGCCCGCATAGAAGAACTGCAACAGGCGGCTGATCTGCTGCACCGTCGCTTCCTTGAACGGCTCCAGCACTTCGACCTCGTAGCTCTCCGGCAGGCCGCCCTGACGCTTGGCCAGGCCAGCTTCTTCATAGGTCAGGCCGTAGCGGCGCATCACTTCGTCGGTGAGTTGCTTGCCACCGAACACCTGCTCGCGGCTGTAGAGGCTGCGCCCTGAGCGCAGCACGCTCAACGTGGTCATGGTCGCGCCGATGTCCACCAGCGCCACCACCGCATCGGCGGCGACCGGCAATTCGCTGGCAACCAGTGCGAAGGCGTTCTCGACCGCAAAGGCCTCCACGTCCATCACCTTGGCGACCAGGCCGCCGAGCTCCAGCGCCGATTGGCGCAGCTCGACGTTTTCCGAACGCGACGCCGCCAGCAGCACCTGGACCATGTCCGGGCTGTTGGGCATCGGGCCGAGCACCTCGAAATCGAGATTCACTTCCTCGATCGGGTACGGGATGTAGTTGGTGGCTTCCAGCTCGACCTGGGCTTCCAGATCGCTATCGTCCAGATCCGCCGGCATGGGGATCAGCTTGGTGATCACCGCCGAGCCAGCCACGGCCGCTGCCGCGTTCTTGGCCTTGCTGCCGGAACGGTTGATGGCGCGGCGAATGGCTTCGCCCACCGCTTCGACTTCGACGATGTTCTTTTCCACCACCGCATTCGGCGGCAACGGTTCCACAGCGTAATGTTCCACGCGGAAACGATTTCCGCTGCGCGACAGCTGCAATAGCTTGACCGCAGTGGAACTGATGTCGACACCAATAAGTGGCGACTGACTCTTGGGTAAAAGCCCCACGGAAACTCCCCTGCCGACGGGCACTTGGACGCATGTGTTGCGTCCTCGCATTAATAATCAAATTTTAACAGTTGACAACCCCTTCACGCACGAAGCAATGGCTCCATGACGTGACCCCAGTGGTGTCTTCTGCGATCCCCAGAGTTCGGCCCCAGCCAAACCCGGCGTCATCTATACTCTGTGACCAAGAAATCTGCAATCGGAATCTCTCTTACATGCCCCGTATTCGCCGTTGGCTGGGCTGGATCCTGGCCACGCTCGTCGTGCTTGCCGTGCTTGGTGCTATTGCCGCCGGCGGCTTGTACTACGCCATTTCCTCCAAGTTGCCGGACGTACAATCGCTCAAGCAGGTCGAACTGCAGGAGCCGATGTACGTGTACTCGAGCGATGGCCGGCTGATGGCCGTCTATGGCGAGACGCGCCGCTACCCTATCCAGATGAAGGAGGTTCCGGAGCGGCTCAAGCAGGCGTTCCTGGCCACCGAGGATGCGCGCTTCTACGAGCATGGCGGCGTGGACTACAAGGGCATCGCCCGCGCGGTGTGGCTGCTGGCCAGTACCGACGCCAAGCGCGTGCCGGGTGGCTCGACCATCACCCAGCAGGTGGCCCGGCAGTTCTTCCTCAATTCCGAATACAGTTACACCCGCAAGCTGGCCGAGATCCTGCTGGCGCGCAAGATCGAGGGCGAGCTGACCAAGGACGAGATCTTCGAGCTGTATTTGAACAAGAGCTTCTTCGGTAACCGCGCGTATGGCGTGGGTGCTGCAGCCGAGTACTACTACGGCAAGAAGATGGCCGACCTGAGCCTGGACGAGATGGCCTCGCTGGCCGGCATCCCCAAGTTCCCGTCCAGCGGCAACCCGATCAGCAACCCCGAGCGCGCGCGCGAACGCCGCGACTACTACGTGCTGCAGCGCATGGCCGACCTGGGCTTCGTTACCCAGGCCGAGGCCGACGCGGCCAAGGCGGTGCCGATGCACGCCAAGCCGCACGAGCCGCCGGTGGAGGTCTATGCCCCATACGTGGCCGAGCTGGTGCGCCAGGAAATGATCGCCAAGTACGGCGGCGACGTGCTCAACAAGGGCTACCACGTCACCACCACCATCGATTCCACCTTGCAGACCGGCGCCGATGCGGCGGTTGCAGAAGGCCTGCGCCTGTACGACCACCGCCATGGCTGGCACGGCGTGGAGCAGCACTTCGACGTGGCCGCCGATGCGGATGCGCCGGCCCTCGCCAAGCATCTGTCGGGCGTGTTCACCCAAGGCGGCCTGCGCGCCGTGATCGTGGCGCGCACCAACGCCGACGGCGGTGTGACCGTCGTGCAGAGCGACAAGACCGAGCTGACCTTGCCGGCCAGCGCCAGCCGCTGGACCAACAAGACCCCGGCCAAGCTGCTGACCCGCGGCGACCTGACCCGCATCCGTGCCGGCGAAAAGGACGGCGAGTGGATCATCGATCAGCTGCCGCGCGGCCAGGCCGCGCTGGTGTCGCTGGACGCCAACAGTGGCGCGCTGCGCGCCCTGGTCGGCGGCTTCAGCTTTGCCGGCAACAAGTTCAACCGCGCCACCCAGGCACGGCGCCAGCCGGGCTCGAGCTTCAAGCCGTTCGTGTATGCGGCGGCCTTCGAGAAGGGATTCAACCCGGCCTCGATTGTGCTGGATGCACCGGTGGTGTTCCGCGACCGCCGCGGCAAGACCTGGTCGCCGCAGAACGATGGCGGCGGCTTCCGTGGGCCGATGCGCCTGCGTGAGGCGCTGGTGCAGTCGCGCAATCTGGTGTCGGTGCGTTTGCTGGATGCGATCAGCGTCGATTTCGCGCGCAAGTACATCAGCCAGTTCGGCTTCCAGGAGGCCGAGCTGCCGCCCAACCTGTCGATGTCGCTGGGCACCGCATCGCTGACGCCGCTGTCGGTGGCACGCGGCTACGCGGTGTTCGCCAATGGCGGCTCGCGCGTGGACACCTGGATCGTGGACGAGGTGAAGGACCGCGACGGCAATGTGGTCTTCAAGGAAGTGCCCGCCGTGGCCTGCCGCACCTGCGCTACACAGGGCGGCACCGCCGCTCCGGTCAGCCAGGTGGTGGACGGCTTCAACTTCGGCGCACCTGCGCTGCCCAAGTCGATCGAGCCAGCCGCCGCGACCCCTGCCATGCCTGCGGAAACTGCCCCGGCAGCCACCGCCGAAACCAAGATCGCGCCGCGCGCCATCGACGAGCGCACTGCGTATCAGCTGGTCTCGATGATGCGCGACGTGGTCCAGCGCGGCACCGGTACCGCGGCCAAGGTGCTGGGACGCGAGGATGTGGGTGGCAAGACCGGCTCAACCAACGATCACCGCGACGCCTGGTTCTCCGGCTTTGGCGGCCCGTACGCCACCACGGTGTGGGTTGGTCGCGACGACTTCCGCTCGCTGGGGTATCGCGAATACGGCGGCAAGGCCGCGCTGCCGATCTGGATCGACTACATGCGCGTGGCCTTGAAGGACAAGCCGATCGCGGCAAACGACCCGCCCGATGGCATGACCCAGGCCACCATCAATGGCGCGGTGGAGTGGGTCAAGAACGAAGACCTCGACCGTCTGCAGGATTACGACTACGGTCTGCAGGAACAGCAGGACGAAAAAGCGTTCGACATCTTCTAAAGCTGTTCCAGACGGTGTGATGCCAGCAGCGGAGCCCAGGTGGCTCCGCTGTTTTTTTGGGCAAGCGATTGATGCGGCGTGACGCTGGACGTTGCTGATCGGTTGCGATGGCCTCCACCGCCATGCCGCGTCTCGCTGCGTTATCGACGCACAGGACATGCACGCTACCTGGGCCAACTCAGTGCCGGCACTGAACGTCTGCGCGACGCCCCACAGTTCCTATCCGTGCTGCGGACGCCAGCGTTCGCCACGCCTTCTATGACCCGCAGCGGATGGTCTCATCGCCGCCGCGCGCAGCGCCCATGCGATGCCAGAGCGCGGTACCCGATCACCTGCCAACGCCATGTCCAGGCAGCGCGATCTTCCCAACGATTGTCATCGGCAACTTCACTACGCTCGTGTAGAGTCGAAGTCAGGTTCAGACAGGGGAGCCCGGCCATGCATCACGCACGCCAACATGCCGACACGCGCACCCGAGAGCGCCGTCACCGGCTCGCCCATGAGGCCGCCCGACTGATGGCCGAAGGCGGCATCCGCGATTTCCATCAAGCCAAACTCAAGGCGGCCAGCCGGCTCGGCATCCACGACGATGCATCACTGCCCCGCAACCGCGAGATCGAAGACGCGCTGCGCGAGTATCAGCGTCTGTTCGCCGGCCCCGAGCATGGCGTGCGCTTGCGGCAACGGCGCGAGGCCGCATTGCGCGCGCTGGATTTCCTCAGCCCTTTCCAGCCACGGCTGACCGGCCCGGTACTGGATGGCACCGCCGACGCCAACGCGCCGGTGCAAGTACAGTTGCACAGTGACGATGCCGATGCAGTGCAACGATTTCTCGAAGAACACCGTATTCCGGCCGAGGCGCGCACGCGGCGCCTGCGCCTGGATCGCGAACGTAGCGGCGAGTTTCCAGTGTGGCTGTTCAGTGCGGAAGACCTGACCTTCGACCTGACCGTGCTGCCCTACGACGCACTGCGTCAGGCCCCATTGTCGCAGCTGGACGAAAAACCGATGGCACGCGCCTCTGCAGCGCAGTTGCGGCAGTTGCTGGCGGACGAAGAGATCCAGGGTTACGTGCAGCCACTGCGGTAAGCAGCAGACCGCACCATTGCATCGCGCCAGGACCGGCCCGGCACTGCCCACAGCACTCCAGGCCGCAACGCAAAACGCCCCGCAATGCGGGGCGTTTGGTCAAACAACCAACTTCGGGGCGCTTAGCGCTTGCCGGCGTCGGTGTAGTCGCGCTTGTCGTAACCGGTGTAGATCTGGCGCGGGCGGCCGATCTTCATTTCCGGGTCGACCTGCTGCTCCAGCCAATGCGATACCCAGCCGGCGGTGCGGGCAATGGCGAACATCACGGTGAACATTTCCACCGGGATATTGAGCGCCTTGTAGATGAGGCCCGAGTAGAAGTCCACGTTCGGGTACAGCTTGCGCTGCACGAAGTAGTCGTCCTTCAACGCGGCTTCTTCCAGCTTCAGCGCAACTTCCAGCAGCGGGTCGTTGACACCCAGCTCGCCCAGCACCTTGTGGGTCATCTCGCGGATGATCTTGGCGCGCGGGTCGAAGTTCTTGTAGACGCGGTGACCGAAGCCCATCAGACGGAACGAGGAGTTCTTGTCCTTGGCCTTGGCCACGGCGGACTCGACGTTGTCAGCGGTGCCGATCTCTTCCAGCATCTTCAGCACGGCTTCGTTGGCGCCACCGTGTGCCGGGCCCCACAGCGCGGTGATACCGGCTGCCACGGACGCGTACGGGTTGGCACCGGTCGAACCGACCAGACGCACGGTCGAGGTCGAGGCGTTCTGTTCGTGATCGGCGTGCAGGATGAACAGCAGATCCAGTGCCTTGGCAACGACCGGGTTGATCTCCAGCGGCTCGCTCGGCACTTCGAACATCATGTGCAGGAAGCGGTCGACGTAGTTGAGGTTGTTGCGCGGATAGCGGATCGGCCAGCCGATCGAGTAACGGTACGCCGCAGCAGCCAGGGTCGGCACCTTTGCGATCAGACGGATGGCGGCCTGACGGCGCTGCTCCGGATCGTTGAGGTCCAGGGTGTCGTGGTAGAACGCCGACAGCGAGGCCACCGAACCGGCCAGCATGGCCATCGGGTGTGCATCGTGGCGGAAACCGCCGAGGAAGTTCTTCAGCGACTCGTGCATCATCGTGTGATGCGTCACTTCGTGGTCGAACTTCTTGAATTCGTCCGCCGTCGGCAATTCGCCGTTCATCAGCAGATACGAAACTTCCAGGAAGCTGGACTTCTCGGCGAGCTGTTCGATCGGGTAGCCGCGGTACAGCAGCACGCCATTGTCGCCATCGATGTAGGTGATGGCCGACTTGCAACTGGCGGTGGCGGTGAAGCCCGAGTCGTAGGTGAACAGACCGGTTTCTTTGGTCAGCTTGGAAATATCGACGCAATCATTGCCCAACGTGGGCTTGAGAACCGGCAGAACGACCGACGTGTCGCCGGCGTTGAGCGTGACCTGATCAAGATCGGACACTGTGTACGCTCCTTCAGTGGAAGGCGCCTGATCCCACATGGGCAGGCACGTGATGGAAGTCCAAGGCATCGCCTCGGATCACGTCATTATCGCACAGCAGCATTTTGGCCGTCGTTTGGACAGAAGTCGTAGACGCACCCGTGAGGGGCGCAAAAGCGAAGCGGGAATTCCCCAAAAAACAACGGCCGCGCAATGCGCGGCCGTTGCCGGTACAGCCCGTCCTGCAAGCTCAGCGCGCGTAGCGCTTCTGGAACTTGTCGATACGGCCGCCGGTGTCGATCACCTTGTGCTTGCCGGTATAGAACGGGTGCGATGCGGAGGAAATTTCCACCTTGATCAGCGGATAGTCCTGGCCGTCTTCCCACTTCACGGTCTCTCTCGAGCTCATGGTGGAACGGGTCAGGATCTTGAAATCCGAGGTCACGTCGTGGAAGACGACGTCGTTGTAGCTGGGATGAACGTTATCTTTCATGGACTTGGCGCCGGGCTGCCTGGGTAAGCCGGGCATTATAGCCACCGCCCGGCACCCGGTGCAAGCCGGCCCTAGCCGGCCGCCAGCGCCTGCCCGACCAGGCCGTAGAAGCGCTGGCGGTCGTAGTCCAGCAACAGGGTGGCGTTGTCGGCCGCCCCGCCCTGCCGGTTCCAGTCCACCAGGGTCATGCCGCGGGTGTGCGTGCCCGACAGTTCGATGTGCACCGGCCGCTGCTCCAGGCGCTGCGCGCCGTCCGGCTGCAGGACGAAGGCCATCGCCAACGCGTCTGCGGCATACCAGTACTCGCCACGACTGTCCTCCGACCACAGCCGGGTCTTGCGCGAGATTTCTTCGTAGAAGCGCGCACGCGGCGAATCGGCCGCCAGCCACTGCTCCACATCACGGTGCAGCAGGCCGTGCGCGACGGTCGCCTCCCAATCGGCCACATCGAACTGGGGAAACCCGCGGAACACGATATGCGCCGCCTCCGGGTCGAAGCCGATATTGAATTCGGCCGCGGCGGTAATGTTGCCGTGCCCGGTCAGCGCCCCGCCCATCACCACCAGCCGCGCCACGCGCTGCGGCAGGGTCGGGTCCAGCGTCAGCGCCAGGGCGAGGTTGGTCAGCGGGCCAAGTGCCACCAGCAGCAACTCGCCTGCATG
Source organism: Xanthomonas sp. NCPPB 2922 (assembly GCF_041520885.1). Taxonomy (NCBI): domain Bacteria; kingdom Pseudomonadati; phylum Pseudomonadota; class Gammaproteobacteria; order Lysobacterales; family Lysobacteraceae; genus Xanthomonas; species Xanthomonas sp. NCPPB 2922. The sequence goes on from NZ_JBGOFY010000007.1 coordinate 114,548, forward strand.
CACGTGCGACAGCCGCAGGATGGCCAGCGCCGCATGCTCGGCGTCCGCAGCCCGCGCGGCCGGTGGCAGGCCGACATCGCCGAAGCCGTCGATGCCATGCACATGCGCTGCGTCCACCGACGGGTGCAGCAGCGGTTGCGGGCAGCCCGCATACACCGGCACATCGGCGCGACCGGCCACCTCGCACACTTTGAGCGCATTGCGCACGGTGTGCTCCAGACCGACATTGCCCGCGGCGATGGTCAGGCCGACCACGTCATGGCGGGTATCGTTGAACGCCATCAGCAGCGCCAGCGCATCATCCACGCCCGGGTCGGTGTCGATCAGCAGCGGTATCTTTTTTGTCATGGGATTCGGAATTGGTCATTCGGGATTCGTTGTCGCATCTTCGCAAGGATCGGCCGGCCACGCGAACGCACAGGCCGCAGCAGCCTCCGCTCTGACGAATCCCCACTCCCAAATCCCCAATCCCCGCTACTCAAGCGGCCGCATACCGCACTGCGCCACCGATCCAGCGCGCGACCACGCGGTCGGCGATCTCTGGCGCTTCGTCGAGCAAGCGCTCCGCCAGCACCTGCACCCGCGGCAGCAGGCCGGCATCGCGCGCCAGGTCGGCGATGCGGAAACTCGCCAGGCCGGTCTGGCGCGTACCCAGCAACTCGCCGGGGCCACGCAGCTCCAGATCCTTTTCGGCAATCACGAAGCCATCGTTGGTCTGGCGCATGGTCTCCAACCGCTGGCGCGCCATCAGCGACAGCGGGCCCTGGTAAAGCAGCACGCAGCTGGACGCCGCCGCGCCGCGCCCGACCCGCCCGCGTAACTGGTGCAACTGGGCCAGGCCAAGGCGCTCGGCGTTCTCGATGATCATCAGCGAGGCGTTGGGCACATCCACGCCCACTTCGATCACGGTGGTGGCGACCAGCAGATCGGTGCGGCCCTGCTTGAAATCCAGCATGGCCTGCTGCTTTTCGGCCGGCTTCATGCGCCCGTGCACCAGCGCCACGCGCACGCCCGGCAGCTGCGCCGAGAGCGTTTCGAAGGTGACCTGCGCGGCCTGTGCTTCGATGCGCGGCGGGCCGTTCTGCGCGCCCTTGTCGGTGTCTTCGCTTTCTTCGATCAGGGTGCAGACCCAGTACGCCTGCCGGCCTTCGGCACAGGCTGCGCGAATGCGCTCCACCAGCTCGGGCCGGCGCTCGGCGCTCAGCACGATGGTCTGCACCGGCGTGCGACCGGGCGGCAGTTCGTCGATGGCCGAGACGTCCAGATCCGCGTAGGCCGCCATTGCCAGCGTGCGCGGGATCGGCGTGGCGGTCATCACCAGTTGATGCGGCACGCTGCCGGCAGCCGCGCCCTTGTCGCGCAGCGCCAGGCGCTGATGCACGCCGAAGCGGTGCTGCTCGTCAATGATGGCCAGCGCCAGATCGTGGAAGACCACCGCGTCCTGCATCAGCGCATGCGTGCCCACCACCACCTGTGCCTGCCCGGAGGCTACTTCGGCCATCGCCGCGACGCGCGCCTTGCCGGTGACCTTGCCGGCCAGCCAGACAATGCGCACGCCCAGCGGTTCCAGCCAGCCACGCAGGTTGGCCAGATGCTGCTCGGCCAGCAGCTCGGTGGGCGCAGCCAGGGCCACTTGTTTGCCGTGTTCGACCGCCAACATCGCGGCCAGTGCCGCCACCACGGTCTTGCCGCTGCCCACATCGCCCTGCACCAGCCGCAGCATCGGTGCCGGCTGCGCCAGATCGTGGGCGATCTGCTCGAACACGCGCTGCTGCGCGCCGGTGAGCTGGAACGGCAAGGCCTTGCGTAACTGCTGCACCAAGCGGCCACCGCGCAACTGCGGTGCGCGGAAGCGCTGCAGCGCGATGCGTTGCCGGCGCAGGCTCACTTGATGCGCCAGCAGTTCTTCGATGGCCAATCGCTGTTGCGCCGGATGTCCGCCGGCCAGCAGTTGCTGCGGGTCGGTGTCCACCGGTGGGCGATGCATGGTCAGCAGCGCGCTGCGTAGCGACGGCAGCTGTTCGTCCTGCAACCAGTGCGGCGGCAGCAGTTCCAGCGCGGCCTCCGGCGGCAAGCGCTCCAATGCCTGGCCGATCAGCTTGCGCAGCGTGGCCGGCCCGACACCTTCCAGCACCGGATACACCGGGTCCAGGCAATCGCCCAGGCCCGCATCTTCATCCGGCGCCAGGACGCGGTAACTGGGGTGAACGATTTCCCAGCCGTTCTGGCCGGGCTTGGGCGTGCCGAACACGCGCAAGCGCGTGCCCGGGGAAAACTGCGCAACCTGGGCCGCGCGAAAGTGGAAGAAGCGCAGCACCAGCGTGCCGTACGAGTCATCCGACATCGCCACGCGCAACACCGGGCGGAAGCGGAAGCCGCGCTCCATCGCCTCCACACGCCCCTCGATCTGCGCCGGTACCCCGCCCTGCAACTGCGCGATGGTGGTCAGGCGGGTGCGGTCTTCGTAGCGCAGCGGCAGGTGCAGCCACAGATCCTGCAGGCTGAGAATGCCGCGCGCGGCAAATTTCTCGGCCACTTTCGGGCCGACCCCGGGCAAGCTGGAAAGCGGCGCCTGGCCAGCGACGGCCAGGCTTGGGGTGACGGAACGCGCGCGCGGCACGGCGAATCGCGCCTTCGGTCAGTCGAGCACCATCACTGCGTCGACCTCGAAGCCAGCGCCCTTGGGCAGGCCCGACACCTCAATGGTCGAGCGCGCCGGGAACGGCGCCTGGAAGTATTCCTGCATCACCGCGTTGACGGCGGCGAACTGGCCCAGATCGGTCAGGTACAGGCCCAAACGTACGATCTTGTCGAGCGAGCCGCCCGCGGCTTCGGCCACGGCCTTGAGGTTGTCGAACGCACGCCGCGCCTGCGCGCCGATGTCGCCGGGCACGATCTCGCCGGTGGCCGGGTCCAGCGGAATCTGCCCGGAAAAATACACGGTGTTGCCGGCACGCACGGCCTGGGAATACGGACCGATGGCGGCAGGCGCCTGATCGGTATGGATGATCTGGGACATGGGAACTCCGTCAACACTGAAAACGAACGCCCATTGTATCGGCGCACGCCAGGCACGGGCCAATGACAGCGTGCCCGCCGCCGACGCGCCCTACGCGGCAGCGCTCGGCGGCCATCGGCCGTCCTCGGCAGCCGGCGCTCAGGTGATCGGCGCCGGATTGAACAAGGCCAGGTCGTTGTGCAGGCGGTGTTGCTCGGTCCAGGTGCGCTGCCCGCTGGCTACATCGAGATAACGCTGGAACAGTTCCCAGCCGAGTTGGTCCAGTGTCTTGGCCCCGCTCGCCACCCCACCGGCATCGATATCCATCAGATCGGACCAGCGCTGCGCCAGCTCGGTGCGCGTGGCTACCTTGATCACCGGCACCATGCCCAGCCCGTACGGCGTGCCACGCCCGGTGGTGAAGACGTGCAGGTTCATGCCGGCGGCCACCTGCAAGGTGCCGCAGACAAAATCGCTGGCCGGCGTGGCGCAGTACTGCAAGCCGCGCCCCTTGACGCGCTCTCCTGGCGGCACCACGCCGTTGATGGGTGACGAGCCGGACTTGGCGATCGAGCCCATCGCCTTTTCCACGATATTGGCCAGCCCGCCCTTCTTGTTGCCCGGGGTGGTGTTGGCGCTGCGGTCGGCCTGGCCACGCGTCAAGTAGGCGTAATACCAGGCCATCTCGCGCACCAGCGCCTTGGCGACCTCGGCATTGGCGGCGCGTGGCACCAGCAGGTGGATGCCATCGCGCACTTCGGTGTTTTCCGAAAACATCACGGTCGCGCCGGCACGCACCAGCAGGTCGGCCGCGATGCCCAGGCCCGGGTTGGCAGTGACGCCTGAAAACGCATCGCTGCCACCACATTGCATGCCCACCACCAGCTCGCTGGCCGGCACGGTTTCGCGGCGGCGGGTGTCGAGGTGGCGCAGCCGTTCTTCGGCCATCTGCATGATCGAGCCAACCATGTCGGCGAAGCCCAGGCTGGCCTCCTGCAGCCGATAGATGCCGCTGTCGTCGGCGCTGGCATCGTCCGGCAGCAGTCGCTCGGGCGCGAGTTTTTCGCAGCCCAGGCCCACGATCAACGCCTGTCCGCCGAAGTTGGGGCTGCGCGCGATATTGCGCAGCGTGCGGATGGGAATGATGGCCTCGGGCGCGGTGATGGCCACGCCGCAGCCGTAGACATGATTGATCGCCACCACGTCATCGACATTGGGATACTTGGGCAGCAGTTCGGCGCGGATCCGCGCAACCGCATGGCCCAGCACCCCCACCACGCACTGCACGCTGGTCATGATGCCGAGAATGTTGCGGGTGCCGACGCTGCCATCGCGATTGCGATAGCCCTGGAATGTGTACCCCTCCAGTGGCGCGACGGCAGCCGGTGGCTGCGGCGTCAGATCCAGTGCTGCCAGCTCCGGTGCGGTGGGCATCTCCAGCAACTGCTCGCTGACCCAGGCGCCGCGTGCGATGTCGTCGGCCGCGGTGCCGATGACCGCGCCCAGGCGGCGCACTGCCGTGCCCTTGCGCAGCGCCTGCAATGCAATCTTGTGACCTTGCGGAATGTGCTCGATCGCGGTCATCCCGTCCTGGAATGTGGCGCCCGGCGGCGCACCGCCATCGTTGACGACGATGGCGACGTTGTCCTGAGGATGCGCTTGCAGACTGAGCCAGCGCGGTAGTTGCTGGGTGGCGGACATCATGGGCTTACCTTGCAAACAGGGGGGAGGAACATCACTGGCCAGGCGTATCGAACTGGCGCTTGTATTGCAGAATCAATCGATTCTCGTCGACGTTGCGCTGGTAGTTGGAGCGAAACGTGCCGTTGAACCAGATCACGCTGAAATGCTTGAGACGCGGGCTCTGAAACCGGTAGGTGGTGAGCACGTCACGCGCCCACTCGCGGCCTTCGCCTGCATAGGTCGCAGGCCGCGCGTCATCGCCATGGATGTAGCGTGCCATGACGCTGAGACCGGGGATGCCGATGCTCTTGCCATCGATGCTGTAGCGCACCTGCCAGCTGCGCTCGCCGCGTTCGAGAAAGTCGTTGATGAAGGTCCAGTTGAAGACATTGCCGTCGGTACCGCCTGGCCAGGGCATGGCGCTGGGACCGGACAGGCGTTGATAGCCGGCGCCGAATTCATGCCCGCCAGTGCGCCAGGACACCATGCTGCTGAACATGCGGTTGTCGATTGGCCCGGCACGCGATTGGCCGACGTCATCGGTGCGGAAATAGCGCAGGTCCACACGCAACTGATCCTTGCCGAAGGCGTGCGTCTGGATCAGGTTGTAGAGCTGCTGGCGATAGATGTCTTCCATCAGCGCGCCCTGATAGCGCAGCTGCGTGCCGGGCGCAACGCTGTAGGTGGCCGACACCAGATTCAACGCATCCGCATCCGGCGTCCCCAGAAAACGGCGGTTCTTGTTGGTCAAGGTGATCGGCACGCGCGAATCGCCGTCGCGATACCAGGCACTGGTGAAACGCGCGAGCAGCAGATCGAGCTTGGGCACGTCCTTGGATTCCAGCGTCACGCCTTGAAACGTCTCCGGCATGATGCGGGTGATGCTGGCGCGTACCAGCGGCTCGTTGGGAATGAAGCTGCCCCACTTCAACTCGGTTTGCGAGGCACGCAGTTTGAGTGTGGGCGCCACCCGCATCAGCGCGTGTTGCGCGGTGCCATCGTCGTTATTGGGCAGCAAGCCGGTGCCGCCCTCGGCGCGCACGCCATCGAGCTTGAAGTCGCCGATGCCGAGCAGATCCAGGCCGGCACCGACGGGACCACGGGTGTAGCCGCTCTTGGCATCCACCACGAAGCCCTGCGCCCATTCGGCGCGTTTGCCCTGCCCTTCGCCACTGCGGAAGTCACGGTTGTAATAGAAGTTGAGCGCAGTGACGTCCACGCCCGCGCCATCCCAGAACCCATCGTCCGGTGCCTGTGCGCGTGCGCGCCCGGCGGCACCAACCGCCAGCAGCGCGGCGCTGCCGAGTGCCAGTACGTGTTTCATGTCAACCGCCCTCCGCGGTGGTGAAGCGGTGCTTGCAACCTGGCGCAATGCACCCGTGTTGGCCTGCGACCCACAGCTAGCGCACCAGGCACGGACACTTGTTGTCGAACGCCCAGTTCGGAATCAGGCACTGCATGCCTGCCGCGTCGTCGCGGGCACCCAGGCTCAGGCTCTGATAGGTGCGATGCGCCGCATCCAGTGCGTCCATGTCCAGCTCGATGCCCAGGCCCGGCTTGGCAGGCACCTGGATCTGGCCGCCTGCAATTGTCAACGGCGCGTGCGTCAGGCGTTGACCGTCCTGCCAGATCCAGTGCGTATCGATCGCCGTTACGCGCCCGGGTGCGGCGGCGGCCACGTGGGTGAACATGGCCAGCGAAATATCAAAGTGATTGTTGGAATGCGAACCCCAGGTCAGGCCCCAATCGCGACACATCTGCGCAACGCGCACCGAACCTTGCAGCGTCCAGAAATGCGGATCGGCCAATGGAATATCCACCGATTGCAGCTGGATGGCGTGGCCCATCTGGCGCCAGTCGGTGGCGATCATGTTGGTGGCCGTGGGCAGGCCGGTGGCACGCCGAAACTCGGCCATGACTTCGCGCCCGGAATACCCATCCTGCGCACCACATGGGTCTTCGGCATACGCCAGCACGCCGTGCAGATCGCGGCACAGCGCGATGGCCTGCTCCAACGACCACGCCCCATTGGGGTCGAGCGTGATGCGCGCCTGCGGGAAGCGTGCATGCAAGGCGCGGATGGCCTCGATCTCCTGCTCGCCGCGCAGCACGCCGCCCTTGAGCTTGAAATCACGGAAGCCATATTTGTCGTAGGCCGCCTCCGCCAGTGCAACCACGGCCTGCGGCGTCAACGCTTCCTCGTCACGCAGCGATTCCCAGCGATCACGCGCGCCGCTGCCATCGCGGTAGGCCACGCTGGCCTTGCGGCGGTCGCCGATGAAGAACAGATAGCCAAGCACGTCCACCGCGTCACGTTGCTGGCCGTCGCCCAGTAACGCGGCCACCGGCTGCTCCAGAAATTGCCCAAGCAGGTCCAGCAATGCTGACTCGATCGCGGTGACCGCATGGATGGTGATGCGCAGATCGAAGGTCTGCAGGCCACGGCCCGCACTGTCGCGGTCGGCAAAGGTTGCGCGCTCCTGATTGAGGATGCGCTGGTAGTCGGCGATGGGCCGGTCGAGGATCAACCCGGCGGCCTCGCGCAACAGCACGGCAATCGCCTCGCCGCCCGGCACTTCGCCCACGCCGATGCGCCCGGAGGAATCGCGCAAGACCAGCACGTTGCGGGTGAAGTACGGTGCGTGCGCGCCACTCAGGTTCAGCAGCATGCTGTCCTGCCCGGCGACCGGCACCACGCGCATGTCGTTGATGCGTGGTGTCGCGCTGCTGCGCGCACTTGAAGAATGGATGTTCATTGAAGGATCTCCGCGTGAATCACAGCGCTGCAGGAAGGGGCATGGACGGGCCGCCAGGCGGCGCCTTCAGTTCCACCCGCTTGATCTGGCCGACCACCACCAGGTACGACACCACCGCCAGCAAGGCATTGAATCCAACGAACACCAGGGCCCACTCGAAGGTGCCGGTGTTGGAGACGATGTAGCCGATCACGATCGGCGTGGTGATGCCGGCCATGTTTCCGAAGGTGTTGAACAGGCCGCCCGAGAGCCCTGCGATTTCCTTGGGCGAGGTATCGGCCACCACCGCCCAGCCGAGCGCGCCGATGCCTTTGCCGAAGAACGCCAGCGCCATCAAGCCGACCACCATCCATTCGGCCTGCACGTAGTTGCAGCCGATCATCGTCACCGACATCAGCATGCCAACCACGATCGGCGTCTTGCGCGCCACGGTGAGTGAATAGCCGCGCCGCACCATGCGATCGGACACGTAACCGCCCAGTACGCCGCCGATGAAGCCGCACACCGCCGGCAGCGAGGCAACGAAGCCTGCTTCCAGGATCGACATGCCACGCTCCTTGACCAGATACACCGGGAACCAGGTCAAAAAGAAGTACGTCAGCGTGGTAATGCAGTACTGGCCGATGTACACGCCCAGCAACATGCGATTGCCCAGCAGCTGCTTGGCGTAATGCCATTGCGCTCCCTTGACGTGCTGGCTTGGCGTGTTGCGCTGCTCCATGTCCACCAGTGCACCGTTGCGCTGGATGTACTCCAGTTCCTGCGCCGACAAGCGCGGATGCTCGCGCGGGGCATAGATGGTCTTTCTCCACAGCGCGGCCAGCAGCACGCCGGCCGCACCCATCACCAGGAACACGTGCTCCCATCCCCAGGCATGCACCAGCCAGCCCATCAGCGGCGCGAAGGCCACGGTGGCGAAGTACTGTGCGGAGTTGAAGATCGAGGCGGCCAAGCCGCGTTCGGCTGTGGGAAACCACGCCGCCACGATGCGGCTGTTACCCGGGAACGAGGGCGCTTCGGCGATGCCCACCAAAAAGCGCAGCACGAACAAGGTGGTGACCGCCCAAGCCACCGGCACCCAGCCGATGAATCCCTGCAGCACGGTGAACAGCGACCAGGTCAGCAGGGACAGGCCATACACGCGCCGTGAGCCGAAGCGGTCGAGCAACCAGCCTCCCGGAATCTGCCCGGCCACGTAGGCCCAGCCGAATGCCGAGAAAATGAAACCCATCTGCAGTGCATCGATGCCCAGCGAGTCCTGCACGGCGGAGCCGGCAATGGACAAGGTGGCGCGGTCCGCATAGTTGATCGTGGTCACCACGAACAACATCAGCAAGATCAGATAACGCCTGCGCGGAACTGTCTTCGAATCGGGAGCCATCATCGTTCCTCACCTATGACGATGGAAGCGCAGTGCGCTTCGATACTTCAGGACGCCTGGGGATGGCGTGCCGGACCCTCCTCCGGCACGCCTCAGGCATGGGCGTGTGCAGCGTGCTCAGTCGTGTCCCAGCGCGCCATCGACGCGTCGCCATAACTTGAGTGGATTGCCATCTGCCACGGCCGCGGGCAGCAGTTCGGCCGGAAGGTCCTGGTAGCAGACCGGGCGCAGGAAGCGGTCGATCGCCAGCGTGCCCACCGAGGTGCTGCGGCTGTCGGAGGTGGCCGGGAATGGGCCGCCGTGCACCATGGCGTGGCAGACCTCCACACCGGTGGGCCAATCGTTGAACAGGATGCGGCCGGCCTTGCGCTCCAGCACCGGCAGCAGGGATGCGGCCAGCGCCATGTCGTCTGCCGCCATGTGCACGGTGGCGGTGAGTTGCCCCTCCAGGTGTTCGCTCAGGGCACGCAACTGCGCGCCGTCCTTGCAGCGCACCAGCAGCGACGACGCACCGAACACTTCGGCCTGCAGCGCTTCATCGGCCAGAAATGCGTCGGCATCGGTGCCGAACAATGCCGCCGGGCAGCGCCCGGCTTCCGGTGCTGCACCACGTGCCAGTGTGCTGACCTTCGGATGCGCGGCCAAACGCTGCACGCCCTGCGCATAGGCCTGACCGATGCCTGCGGTGAGCATTGCTGCCGGCGACACCGCCTGCAGCGTTTGCGTTGCCGATGCGATGAACGCATCCAGCGCCGGCGAATCGATCGCCAGCAGCAGACCGGGATTGGTGCAGAACTGGCCGGCGCCCAAGGTCAGCGAGCCGACAAACGCTTTGCCCAGATCCGGTGCGCGTGCCTGCAACGCCTGCGGCAGCAGATACACCGGGTTGATCGCACTCATTTCCGCATACACCGGAATCGGCTCGCGGCGTGCGGCGGCAATCTGTATCAGCGCCATGCCTCCGGCGCGTGAGCCGGTGAACCCCACCGCCTTGATGCGCGCGTCGGCGACCAGTTGCGCGCCAATCTCGATGCCGGCATCGAACAACAGCGAGAACACACCCTCCGGCAGCCCGCACTGCGCCACCGCCGCCTGGATCGCGCGGCCCACCAGTTCGGAGGTACCCGGATGCGCGCTGTGCGCCTTGACCACCACCGGGCAACCGGCGGCCAACGCCGAGGCGGTGTCGCCGCCAGCCACCGAAAACGCAAGCGGGAAATTGCTGGCACCGAACACTGCCACCGGCCCCAGCGCAATGTGCCGCTGGCGCAGGTCCGCACGCGGCAACGGCATGCGTTGCGGCAGTGCCGGGTCGATGCGCGCCTGCAGCCAGCTGCCTTCGCGGACCACGCTGGCGAACAGGCGTAGCTGGCCCACGGTGCGCCCACGCTCGCCTTCCAGGCGTGCACGCGGCAGGCCGCTTTCGCGCATGGCCCGTTCGATCAAGCCATCGCCCAACGCCAGGATCTGCTCGGCGATGGTCTCCAGAAACTGCGCACGTGCCTCCAGCGTGGTCTCGCGGTAAGGATCGAAGGCCGCTTGCGCCAGCGCGCAGGCCTGCTCCACATCCGGCGCGGTAGCCGAGCCGAACACCGGTTGCAGCGCCTCGCCCGTGGTCGCATCCACGCCCCGCAAGGCAACGCCGGCACCCTGCACGCTGCGCTGGCCGATCAACGATTCACCCAGGATCGTGTGCATCAGCGGCGACCTCCGATGAGCTGCGTGAGCTGGGCGAATTCGTCTTCGGTCAGATCGGCCAGCGGCGTACGTACCGGGCCGGCCGGGCGACCCACGGCACGCATGCCGGCCTTGACGATCGACACCGCATAGCCGGCGCGGCGATTGCGCAGCACGGTGTACGGCAGCACGAAGTCGTTGAGCTCGCGGTAGATGGTTGCGTGATCGCGCGCGCGCACTGCCGCATAGAACGACAGCGCCCATTCCGGCAGAAAATTGAAGATGGCCGACGAATACGTGGTCACCCCCATTTCCAGGTACGGCAGCGCAAAGGTTTCGGCCGTCGGCAGCCCGCCGACGTAGAGCAGGCGATCGCCCAGCCGCGCGTAGATGCGCGTCATGCGGTCTACATCGCCGATGCCGTCCTTGTAGCCCACCAGGTTGGGGCAGCGCTCGGCCAACCGCGCCAGCGCCACGTCATCGAGCCGGGCATTGGCGCGGCCGTAGACAATCACGCCCAGCGAGGTCGCCTTGCAGACGCGCTCGACATGCTCGGCCACGCCGTCGGCATCGCATTCTGTGAGATACGGCGGAAACAGCAAGATGCCATCGGCATCGTTACGCTCGGCAGCCTGCGCCATGGCCACGGCAATCGCCGTGCCATAGCCGGCCGGCGCGATCACCGGCATGCGCCCGGCGGTCTGGGTCACGGCCGCGCGCACTGCGCGGTCCACTTCGTCCAGGGTCAGCGAAAACAACTCGCCGGTGCCGCCGGCAGCAAACAACCCGGCGGCCGGGTGCGAGGACAGCCAGTCCAGATTGCTGCGGTAGGCGGGCTCGTCGAAAGCCATGTCCGCATCGAAGTGCGTCACCGGGAATGACAGGAGCCCGGCACCAAGCGCTTGGGCCATTTCCGAAGGTGTGTATCTGCTGCTCATGAGGCGAACGGTCCTAGGCGGGGGTGGAGTGATGCTAGGAAGACGCATCGTTGCCGGTCCAAACCAAAGGACGTATTGTTTGATACATAAATTGAATCGATCGAGCCACGAGTGGTGCTATTCCATCGCAAATGCCTGCTTTTCCAACGGTTTTTGGCGGCACTGTAATTACGTGAGCCGCTTTTCAGTACGGCTGTCGGTGTCAGCCGCGCCGTATTCATCTGCATGCCGGGCCCGCCGATGTTGCAGTTGCAGCATCGAATTGCCCGCCAGCGAGCGTCGAGAGGTCATAGCGCCATGTTCGATCTGCAACAGTTGCGCTGCTTTGTCGCGGTCGCCGACGAGCTGCATTTCCGGCGCGCGGCCGAGCGTTTGAACATGACCCAGCCACCGCTTAGCCGGCAGATCCAGCTGCTGGAACACAACGTCGGCACGCCGCTGCTGGAGCGCAACAGCCGCCATGTGCGGCTGACCCAGGCTGGGCGCAGCCTGCTGGCCGAAGCGCGCGCGATCCTGCGCCTGGCCGAAAACGCCGGGCTGCGGGCGCGCCGCATTGGTGCAGGCGACGCCGGCAGCGTGTCGGTGGGCTTCACTGCCGGCGCCAGCTACCGCTTCTTGCCGGAGGCTATTGCACGCTGGCGCAGCGAGGCGCCAGATGTGGATCTGCAACTCAAGGAGATGGTCAGCCTGGCGCAACTCGATGCGCTGGATGCCGGCCGGCTGGACATCGGCCTGCTGCGTCCACCGATCCAGCGACCGGGCCTGCGCAGCCGGTGCGTGGCGCGCGAGCCGCTGATCGCCGCGCTGGCCAAGGATTCGCCGCTCGCGCAGCGCGGCAGCCTGCGTCTGCAGGACTTCGACCAGCAACCGCTGGTCAATTACGCGCCCGACGAAGCGCGGTATTTCTACGACCTGCTAGCGCAATTATTCGGCGCGCGCGGCATCGCGCCACGTTCGGTGCAATACGTCAGCCAGATCCATTCGGTGCTGGCACTGGTGCGCGGCGGCATGGGCATGGCGCTGGTGCCGGAAGGTGCCAGTGGCCTGCGCTATGCGGGCATCGTCTATCTGCCGCTGCAGGACGACGCGCCGGCAACGCCAGTGGAACTGCATCTGGTCTGGAAGCAGGACAACGACAACCCGGCCTTGCGCAACTTCATCCACTAAAAGCAGCTATCAAAACGACTGCGCAGCCGCCAGGCGGGCGCGGCCGGTGCTCGAAATCGGCATGTACCTACTTAGACCCCGGCTTCTCCGCGCCGTCCGCACCTACCTGACGACTGCTCGCTACGTTTTGTTAGCCGCTTAAGCGTGGCGCATCGCCGGCCTGCGCCGACATGCGCCGCAGTGGTGCGCGGCTACTGCCGGCCCACGCTCTGCACCACGTGCAGGCGACGCAGGCGGCGCATCACTTCGGCCAGATGGCGGCGGTCGCGCACCTGGATGTTGAAGCGCAGCACCGCCGCATTGAAATCGCGGTCCAGGTAATCCACCCGCTCGATGTTGGACTGGCTCTGCGCGATCGCCGCAGCCAACTGCGCAAGCACGCCAGTGCGGTTTTCCACTTCCACCACCAGCGCGGTGTCGTAGTCGCCGGTGACATTGGAGTCCCAGTCGATCGGCACCCAGCGTTCGGGCGACTTGCGCAGCTCGGCCAGGTTGGGGCAATCCAGCCGGTGCACCACGATGCCCTTGCCGGCGGTGTGGTAGCCCATGATCTCGTCGCCGGGAATCGGCTGGCAGCAATTGGCGAAGCTGATCACGCCACGCTCGCTGCCATCGATCAGGATCTTTTCGTGCGAATGCTTGGAATGCCCGCCGCCGCGCAACTCGGCGTAGGCCATCAAGGCCTGCGCTGCCTGGGTGGGCATCCAGTTGCCCAGCGCCACATCGGCCAGCAAGGCCTCCAGTCGCGGGTAGCGGTGCTCGCTGAGAAACGCATCCAGCCGGCCCTTCGGCAGCCGCTCCAGCGAACTGTCCATCGCTTCCAGCGCGCGGTCGAGCATGCGATGGCCGAGCTGCACTGCGTCTTCGTGTTCGAGCTGCTTGAGCTGGTGGCGGATCGCCGTACGCGCCTTGCTGCTGACCACAAACTCCAGCCACTGCGGCTTGGGCGTGGCCGAGCGCGCGGTGATGATCTCCACCGCCTGCCCGCTGACCAGCTTGGTGCGCAGCGGCACCAGCTTCTTGTCCACGCGCGAGGCGACCGCGCGGTTGCCCACGTCGGTGTGCACCGCGTAGGCAAAATCCAGCGCGGTGGAATTGCGCGGCAGCGCCAGGATCTTGCCCTTGGGCGTGAACAGATAGACCTCGTCCGGGAACAGATCGACCTTGACGTTGTCCAGAAATTCCAGCGACGAGCCGGCCGCGCGCTGCGAATCGATCAGCTCCACGATCCAGTCGTGCGCACGGCTCTGCGCGCTATTGGGCGCCGCCGAGCCAACCTTGTAGGTCCAATGCGCAGCCACGCCGCGCTCGGCGATCAGGTCCATCTCTTCGGTACGGATCTGCACTTCGATCGGTGAGCCGTATGGCCCGAACAGCACCGTGTGCAGCGATTGATACCCGTTGGCCTTGGGAATGGCAATGAAATCGCGGAAGCGCCCGTCCAGCGGTTTGAAGGTGGCATGCACCGCGCCGAGTGCGTGGTAGCAATCGGCCACCGAGCGCACTACCAGGCGAAAACCGAACACATCCATCACCTGGTCGAAGGATTTGTTCTCTTCGTGCATCTTGGAATAGATGCTCCAGGGCGTCTTGATGCGGCTGACCAGGCGATGCTCCAGCCCTTCCTTGGCCAACCGCTGCGACAGCTGCACCTCCACCTGCGCCATCGATTCGCGCCGCACCACCGGCTGGCTGCGGATGTGTTTTTCGATGATGGCGTGGCGCCACGGATACAGCGCGCGGAAGCCCAGGTTCTGCAGCTCGGACTTGATCAGGCTCATGCCCAGGCGCTGGGCGATGGGCGCGTAGATTTCCAGCGTTTCGCGTGCGATGCGGCCGCGCGCTTCGGTGCTCTGCGCGCCCAGCGTACGCATGTTGTGCAGACGATCAGCCAGCTTGATCATGATCACGCGCAGGTCGCGCGACATCGCCAGCAACATCTTGCGGAAACTTTCCGCCGCCGCTTCCTGGCGGTCGCGGAACTTGAGCTTGTCCAGCTTGGTGACGCCATCGACCAGCTCGGCCACCGCCTCGCCAAATTCCGACGCCAGTTCTTCGCGCGTCAGCGGCGTGTCTTCGATGGTGTCGTGCAGGATCGCGGCAATCAGCGATTCCATGTCCAGGCCGAGCTCGGCCAGCACACCGGCCACGGCAACCGGATGGGTGATGTAGGGCTCGCCCGACTTGCGGGTCTGGCCGGCATGCGCGCTGGCGCCGACTTCCCACGCACGGCGCAGGATCGGCAGCTGCTCCTTGGGAAGGTAGCTGGCGGCGCGTTCGAGGTGCAGGACGTAGTCGGGAATGGCCGCGTCGGTAGACGCAGCGGTCGCAACGGTCGCCTGGGCAGTGGGGCCTGGGTTCATGCCGGAAGACTATGCCAGCGCGGCAGTGACGGCAAACGGTTGCATGCGCTTACTCACTGCACACACGCTCAAAACGAAAACAGCCCGCGACAAGGCGGGCTGCTTGGATCGATCGCAACGATGCAGGCGATCGCGCGCCTGGATCAGTCGTCGTTCTTGGACATGTCTTCGTCGGCGACCACTTCGGCGGCGGCCCATTCCAGGGCTTCGCGCTCGGCGCGCTCGCGCTCGGCCTTCTCGACTTCATCGATCAGTGCGTTGTCGATCCGGCGTGCCGCGATTTCGCGCAGCGCCATCACGGTGGGCTTGTCGCTGGCGTCGGCGTTCTCGATCAGCGGCTGCACGCCGTTGGCGAGCTGACGCGCACGCTTGGAGGCCATCATGACCAGCTCAAAACGGTTGTTCACGACTTCCAGGCAATCTTCTACGGTAATGCGGGCCATGCGGGCTCCCGGCGACCAGCAACGGCCGCGCATCGAATGAGGGAAAGGGGGCGGAGTGTACGCCCGGGCCGCGGTGGCGGCAACCGGCGCTTATTCAGTGTCCTTTGGAATCAGCCGCTTGGGCGGCTTGCGGCGGCTGGCGCATGACGCTGTGGCGCGCGTTGGCGCTGCCTGCTGCGCCCAGTCCGATGCGGCGAGCAGCGGCCCGGCACCCTGCGGTGCCCCGCGCGCTAGCTGGCAGATTCAGTCCAGCAACGCCTGGATCAGCCCGGCATGGCGCTGCTGCTGGGCCTGCCGACGCAGCCGGCTGGCGGTGAAGATCGCGCACATCTCCGAAACCGCCGTGTCGAAGGTCTCGTTGATGATCACGTAGTCGAATTCCTCGAAATGCAGCATTTCCTCGCGGGCGGCGGCCAGGCGTTGCGCCATCACGTCCTCGCTGTCCTGCCCGCGCTTGCGCATGCGCTCGTCCAAAGCCTGGCGCGACGGCGGCAGGATGAACACGCTCACTGCGTCCGGCACCTTCTGCCGCACCTGGCGCGCGCCCTGCCAATCGATCTCCAGCAGCACGTCGTGCCCGGCCGCCAGCTGCGGCTCCACCGACTGCCGCGCGGTGCCTTTCCAGTCGCCATGCACCAGCGCGTACTCGAAGAAGTCACCGGCTTCGATCATGCCCTGGAATTCCTCGGCAGAGACGAAATGGTAGTGCTCGGCATGCCGCTCACCCGG
This sequence comes from Xanthomonas sp. NCPPB 2922, assembly GCF_041520885.1. Taxonomy (NCBI): domain Bacteria; kingdom Pseudomonadati; phylum Pseudomonadota; class Gammaproteobacteria; order Lysobacterales; family Lysobacteraceae; genus Xanthomonas; species Xanthomonas sp. NCPPB 2922. The sequence goes on from NZ_JBGOFY010000007.1 coordinate 130,683, forward strand.
GCGCGGCGCGCGCGAGGTGAAGGAGATCGACAAGGCGATCTTGGGGTCACGCGCCAGGGTGGCGTTGACGATGCTGCTCTTGCCGGCGCCGGAAGGGGCCGCAACGATATAGAGGGTGCCGCGCATTTTAGGGAATCGAGAGTCGGGAATAGGGAATGGGGCGCCGCGCCAGGCATGCAGGCCGTGGGGAATCGTACCTGCTTTGACGATTCCCCATTCCCGATTGCCTATTTCCGGCTACTCGATGTTCTGCACCTGTTCGCGGATCTGGTCGATCAACACCTTCAGGTCCACCGCCGCGTTGGAGGTGCGGCTGTCCACCGATTTGGAGCCCAGGGTATTGGCTTCGCGGTTGAATTCCTGCAGCAGGAAATCCAGGCGCCGCCCGACCGGCTCGGACTGCTTGAGCACGCGCCGGATCTCGCCGATGTGGCTGGACAGGCGGTCCAACTCTTCATCCACATCGAGCTTTTGCAGCCACAGCACCAGTTCCTGCTCGGCGCGGCCCGGGTCCACTGGATGCGGCAGATCGGCCAGGCGGGCCGCCAATTTGGCGCGTTGGCCTTCGCGAATCACCGGAATCAGCGTGCGCACCTCACCAGCAATACGCTCGATGGCATCCACGCGCTCGCTGATCGCCTCGGCCAGCTTGGCGCCTTCGCGCTCACGGGCGGCCACAAACCCGGACACCACCTCGTCCAGCAACGCCAGTGCCTGCGCCTGCAGCGCCGGTGCATCGACATCCTGCACCTGCAACACGCCGGGCAATTGCAGCAGATCGGTGAAGCTCACCTGCAGCTTGGGCATGCTTGCATCCAGCCGCGTGGCGAGCGCGCCCAGTTCCTGCAGCAGCGCCTCGTTGACGGCCAGGGTCTGACCGCTGTCGGGCGCGCGCAGGCGCAGCGCCAGGTCCAGCTTGCCGCGGCTGTTGCGGGCAGCCACGCGCTCGCGCAACAGCGGCTCCAGCGCACGCAATTCTTCGGGCAGGCGCACGCCCACTTCCAGAAAACGGTGGTTGACCGAGCGCAGCTCGCAACCGAGCGTGCCCCATGGCGTGATGCGTTCGCCGCCGGCGAACGCGGTCATGCTTCGGATCATCGTGAGTCCAGTGCCTGCAAAGCGCGAATGGTACCCTAGCAGGCCATGCCGGCCGGTAGCAGCCCGCCGCGTACTGGCCTGACGACCACCTCCCGACTTCCGGATCCAACGCATGTCTTTCTCCCGTCCCAGCGGCCGCACGGCCGACCAGCTGCGCCCCGTGCGCATCGAACGCGCCTTCACCCGTCACGCCGAAGGCTCGGTGCTGGTCAGCTTCGGCGACACCCGCGTGCTGTGCACCGCCAGCGTGGAGAACCGCGTGCCGAACTTCCTGCGCGGCAAGGGCGAAGGCTGGGTCACTGCCGAATACGGCATGCTGCCGCGTTCCACCCACACCCGCTCCGACCGCGAAGCCGCGCGCGGCAAGCAGGGCGGACGCACGCTGGAAATCCAGCGCCTGATCGGCCGCGCACTGCGCGCCTGCGTCGACCGCAATGCCCTGGGCGAACGCACCATCACCCTGGACTGCGACGTGCTGCAGGCCGACGGCGGCACCCGTACCGCCGCCATCACCGGTGCTTACGTGGCGCTGGCCGACGCGGTGAACCTGCTGCTCAAGCGTGGCGACATCAAGAAGCATCCGCTGATCGGCGCGGTGGCTGCGGTGTCGGTGGGTATCTACCGCGGCGAGCCGGTGCTGGATCTGGATTACCCGGAAGACAGCGACTGCGACACCGACATGAACGTGGTGATGAACGACGGTGGCGGCTTCATCGAGTTGCAGGGCACGGCCGAAGGCCATGCCTTCCGCCGTGACGAACTCAACGCCCTGCTCGCACTCGCCGAAAAGGGCGTGGGCGAATTGTTCGCACTGCAACGCGCCGCACTCGCCGGATGAAGCGCCGCATTGCCCTGACCACCTTGCTGGTTGCCGATTACGACGCGGCGATTGCCTGGTACACCGGCGCACTGGGCTTCCAGGTGCTGGAAGACCGCGCGCTCGGCGAGGGCAAACGTTGGGTGGTGATCGGCCCGGGCAGCACGCGCGACGCCGGCTTGCTGCTTGCGCAGCCGGCCGACGCCGCGCAGCAAGCGCGGATCGGCGACCAGACCGGCGGGCGTGTGGATCATTTCCTCTACACCGACGACTTCTGGCGCGACCACGCTGCGATGCAGGCGTTTGGCGTGGAATTTCTGGAAACCCCGCGCGAAGAACCGTATGGCACCGTGGCCGTGTTCCGCGACCTCTACGGCACCAAGTGGGATCTACTGGAGCCCAAGCAATGAAACACCTGGTCCTGGCCAGCGGCAACGCCGGCAAGCTGGAAGAACTGCGTGCCATGCTCGCCGATCTGCCATTGCAGATCGTGGCGCAAGGCGAGCTCGGCGTGGAGGATGTGCCCGAAACCGGGCTCACCTTCGTCGAGAACGCCTTGATCAAGGCACGCCACGCCAGCGCGGTGACCGGTTTGCCGGCACTGGCCGACGACTCCGGGTTGATCGTCGATGCACTCGGCGGTGCGCCCGGTTTGTACAGCGCGCGCTACGCGGGCAGCCCGACCGATGCCAACGCCAACAACGCAAAGCTGCTCGAGGCCATGCGCGAAATCCCGGCCGAGCGCCGCAGCGCGCGGTTTTATGCGGTGATCGTGCTGCTGCGCCACCCGGAAGATCCGCAACCGCTGATCGCCGAAGGCAGCTGGGAAGGCGTGATCACCACCGCACCGCGCGGCACCGGCGGCTTCGGCTACAACCCGGTGTTCCTGGACCCGGTGCACGGTCTGACCGCCGCCGAGATGGACACCGCGCTGAAGAACCGCCTGAGCCACCGCGCAGTAGCGCTGGCCACGCTGCAGCACAAGCTGCACGCCCTGTCACTTTGATCCACGACACGCCGCTGTGCCCGACCTGATCCCGCCGCCGCTCGCGCTGTATGTGCACCTGCCCTGGTGCGTGCGCAAATGCCCGTACTGCGATTTCAATTCGCATGCGGCCAAGGGCGCGCTGCCGTTCGACGACTACGTGGATGCGCTGATCCGCGACCTGGATGCGGACCTGCCGCTGGTGTGGGGCCGCGTGGTGCACTCGGTGTTCTTCGGCGGCGGCACGCCCAGCCTGTTTCCGCCCGAAGCGATCGATCGCTTCCTGCAGGCCGCCGCCGCGCGCCTGCGCTTTGCGCCCAATCTGGAAATCACCCTGGAAACCAATCCCGGGACCGCCGAGCACGGGCGTTTCGACGGGTACCGTGCGGCCGGGGTCAACCGGTTGAGCTTCGGCGTGCAGAGTTTCGACGACGCCGCCTTGCAGCGCCTGGGGCGCATCCATGACAGCGCCGAAGCCGAGCGCGCGATCAAGCTGGCGCAGGACGCCGGCTACGACAACTTCAACATCGACCTGATGTACGCGCTGCCCGAGCAGACGCTGGCGCAGGCCGAGCACGATCTGGAACGCGCCTTCGCCCTGCAACCTACGCACCTGTCGCATTACCAGCTCACGCTGGAACCCAACACGGTGTTCTTCGCGCGCCCGCCGCAAGGCATTCCCGACGACGACGACGCCTGGGACATGCAGGAGCACTGCCAGCGCCTGCTCGCTGCGGCCGGCTATGCGCAGTACGAAGTCAGCGCCTATGCCCGGCCCGGGCGGCAGTGCGCGCACAACCTCAATTACTGGCGGTTTGGCGACTATCTCGGCATTGGTGCCGGCGCGCACGGCAAGATCAGTTCCGGTGCCGAGCAACAGGTGTTGCGGCGCTGGAAGCACAAGCATCCGCAGAGTTATCTGGCCAGTGCCGGCAGCGCAGCAGCGATCGGCGGCGATGAGCACGTGCCTGCCGCGCGGCTGCCGTTCGAATACATGCTCAACCTGCTGCGCTTGCATGAAGGCTTCCGGCTGAGTGATTTCGAAGCCTGCACCGGTCTGCCGGCGCAGGTGCTGCAGGCACCGCTGGCACGCGCAATGGCGCAGGGCTGGCTGGTCGAACAGCATGGCCGCATCGTGCCGACCGAGCTGGGCCGGCGCTTCACCAACGATGTGGTGGAGCTGTTCCTGCCCTGAGCCGGACGCGGGCGGTCGCTGGCGAAACGTGCTACATAGCTCACGCTTCGAAACGAGCCCTGCACGGATGTCCACGCCCGCTTCTTCCCTGCCGCACGCCCTCACCGGCCCGATTGCCGACGCCCCGGTGTCTGCGCGTGGCCGCCGCCTGCTGGCCGCCGTGCATGCGCAATGCGCGCAAACCCTGGGCGGCCCGCTGCGACTGACCATTGTCGAGCTGGAGCGCGAACTGCTGCACCAAGCCGAATTCGCCCGTAACAGCCAGCAGCAGGCCGAGGCGTATGCGCAGATGCGCGGGTTGCGCGAGCATGTGGAGCGGTTTCCGCAGGCGTTCCTGCACCACCTGGCGCAGGCGCTGGCCGAACTGCGTGCGTCCAAGGCCGCTGCGCCAGTGGCCGACGCGCCCACGCATCCGCAGATGTTGACGCTGGTGGAAGACACCGACATCGATCGCGACATCGTGCTCAACGACATCGCGCGCCGCGAAACCGCGCGACGTGCCGGTGTGTTGCAGTTGCTGGCGCAGCGCTTGGCGGTGGTCGGCGCGGTGCCGGAATTCGAACTGGAAGCGGTGCCGTTGGGTCCCTGGGCCTTGTGCCGGGTATTGCGCCACTGCGGTGAGACGCTGGGCCTGAGTCTGGACGGCCAGCTCACGTTGTATCGCGTGTTCGAACGCCAGGTGATCGAGCGCCTGGGCGATCTGTTCGAGCGCATCAACGCCACGCTGGCCCACGAAGGCATCCTGCCGGGGCTGATCTATCACCCCTATCTGGTCAAGCCGACACAGGTGCAAAGCCGCCGGTCCGCTCCTGCTGCGCAGGGCATGACCAAGGACGCGGGCGCGGGCAAGCACACGCCGGCGTCACGGCCAGCCACCGGGTGGAGCGGCCAGGCCGCGCCGACCGCCTGGCAGAGCGCCTTGATTGAACCGTCCGCAGCGTCGTCGCCGGCATCGATTGCAGCGCAGGATCAAGCGACCACACCGGCGCTGGCCGATGCGGTGCAGGCGCTCGGCGGGCTGATGTCGTCCGCGCGCCAGGGCCAGGCGGGTGCAGCGCAGGCAGGCAATAGGCAAACGCCCTCGTCGTCGCTCGCGCAGCCAGGCGCCATGACCGCCGCAGCGGCGGCCGCCGGACACTCCGCCAGCGCGCAGCCGCCTGCTACCGCCGTGCCCAAGGCCGCGCTCAACGCGGCACTGGCCAGCCTGCAAGGCGCCATGGCTGCGCCTGCCGCCGCGCCGACCGCTGCACCAGTTGGCATCGAAGCAATCCAGCGCCAGCTGCTGGACGTGCTGCGGGCCCAGCACGGGCCGCAGGCCGCGCTGTCGGCGCAGGAGACCGACACCTTCGACCTGCTCGGCCTGCTGTACGCGCAGATGCAGCGCGAGGTGCGTGAGCAGACCCCGGCGCAGGCGTTGTTGGCCAAGTTGCAGGTACCGGTCGTGCGCGCCGCGTTGGCCGATGCGCATTTCTTCGTCCGCGACCAGCACCCGGTGCGCGAGTTGCTCAACACCGTGGCCGAGTCCGGCGCCGTGTGGCTGGGCGAAGATGACGTCGACCCGCAGCTACTGCAGAAACTGGGCACTGCGGTCGACAGCATCGTGCATACCTACCAGGGCGATGAAGCGGTGTTCGCCGCCGCCAACGAGGACATCCAGAGCCATCTGCGCACGCTGGCCCGCAAGGCCGAGGTGGCCGAGCGGCGCCATGTGGACGCCGCACGCGGCAAGGAACGGCTGGAATCGGCCAAGCAGCAGGCGCAGGCGCGTATCGAACAGGTCTGCGAGGACGCGGCTCCGCCTCCGCGCTTTGTGCAATCGCTGCTGCGCCAGGCCTGGTCGGATGTGCTCACGCTCACCCTGCTGCGCCAGGGCGAACAGTCGCCGGAATGGGACGAGCGCCAGGCGCTGACCGCCCGGATCGCCGAGGTCACCTGCCGCACCAAGGATCAACCCACCGATACCGCGCTGGGCAGCGAGGTGGAAGCCGCCCTGTTGCAGGTGGGCTACCACGGCGATGAAGCGGCGGCGATTGCGCGCCGCCTTTCCACGCCCGGCGGCGAGGACGCGCTGACCTCGCGCACCGAGCTGACCGCCAAGCTCAAGGCACGCACGCGCCTGGGCGATCAAGGCGACAGCGCGGCGCGCAAGCAGAACGCAGTGCCGCGTTCCCCGGAGGAAGAGGCCTGCTACACGCAGCTGCGCAGCCTGCCGTTCGGCACCTGGTTCGAGTTCGTGGTCAATCAGCAAGGCGATCTGCGCCGGCAGCGGCTGTCCTGGTACAGCCCGATGACCGACCACGCGCTGTTCGTCAATCAACGCGGGCAGAAAGTGGCCGACCATTCGCTCGACGGCCTGGCACGGCTGATGGCCGCCGGCCAGGTGCGTTTGCTGGTCGAAGAAAAATCGCGGCTGATCGATCGTGCCTGGCACGCCACTGTGCGCACGCTGCGCACGCTGGCCGGCCAATCCACTCCAGCGGACGCAGAGGCGCGCGCATGATCCAGGACACCCGCCGCGCCCCACGCCGCCAGCCGACCGACCTGGTGCCGGTCACCGACATGCTCAGCGAGGCGCAGATTGGCCGGCTGGGCAATGTTTCGGAAACCGGGATGCTGCTGCTGGCCTCGGTACCGCTGCACGACGATGCGCTGTACCAGCTGCGGTTCGCCCTGCCCGAGCGCGCCGGCCGCGCCACCGAAATCGACGTCGGCGTGCACCTGCTGTGGTCCGAGGCGGCGCACGCGCCAGGCCGGGCCTGGGCTGGCTTCCGTTTCCTGACCATGTCCGAGCCGCACCGCCAGCGCCTGCGCGCCTGGATTGCGGAAGAGCATCTGGTCTAGCGCCCAGGGGCGTGACGACGCCCGCCGCGTTCGCGCAGAATTGCAACGCCGCAGGTGAGCGGGTCGCGGCAGGCAGATCCACGCTGGCGGCAGCACGCAACCAACTTCCCCAGCGCAGCTCACGCTCGCCGCACCAGGACAGCCTCACAACGATTGCGGCAAAATTGCGCATTGCCTTGCAACGCGATCGAGCCCGTATGACCCAGCCATCCCTGAGCGTCCTGTATTCCGACCACCTGCGCACGCTCACCGCGCGCGCCGACCAGGCGCTGCAGCGTGGCGGCTTCGATCATCTGGTCATTCCCAGCGGCACCACGCATTACCAGCTGTTCGACGACCGCGACTACCCGTTTGCGGTCAATCCGCAGTTCAAGGCCTGGGTGCCGCTTACCCGCATGCCGCACAGCTGGCTGGTCTACACGCCCGGCAAGCGGCCGACGGTGATTTTCTATCAGCCGTTCGACTACTGGCACGTGGTGCCCGATGCGCCCAGCGGCTGGTGGGTGGAGCACTGCGACATCCACATCATCCGCACGCCGGAGGCCGCATTGCCGCTGCTGCCCGCCCGCACCGAGCGCTGCGCCATCCTGGGCGAGGCCGCCAGTGCGCTGGGCGCGTGCGTGCCCAGCAACCCGGCCGCGGTGCTCGACTTCCTGGACTATCAACGCGCCTTCAAGACACCGTACGAACTGGCGGTGATGCGGCTGGCGCAGCAGTTGGCGGTGCGTGGCCACCGCGCCGCCGAGGCTGCGTTCCGCGCGGGCCAGAGCGAGTTCGGCATCCACATGGCGTACTGCAGCGCAGTCGGCCAGGACGCCAACGAATTGCCGTACGGCAACATCATCGCGCTCAACGAACACGGTGCGGTGCTGCACTACACCGAACTCGGCCGGCAGGCGCCGCAGCCACTGCGCAGCTTTCTGATCGATGCCGGCGCCTCGGCACATGGCTATGCCAGCGACATCACCCGCACCTACGCCGCCGATGCCGGCAGCGAGTTCCAGGCGCTGATCGATGCGGTGGATGCCGCGCAGCTGCGCATGGGCAATGCGGTACGTGCCGGCGTGGATTACAAGCAACTGCATGTGGACGCGCACCTGTCGCTGATGGGCATCCTGCACGACTTCGGCATCATCACCGTTTCGCCCGAAGCCGCGCTGGCCACCGGCGTCAGCGCCGCATTCTTCCCGCATGGCCTCGGCCACCTGATCGGCCTGCAGGTGCATGACGTGGCCGGGTTTGCAGCCAGCGATCGCGGCGGGCGCATCGAGCGCCCGGACGGCCACCCGTATCTGCGCCTGACCCGCGTGCTCGAACCGGGCATGGTGGTCACCATCGAGCCCGGCGTGTACTTCATCGACATGTTGCTGGACGAGGTCAAGAAGAACGGCCATGCCGCCAGCGTGAACTGGGACCGCGTGGCGCAGTTCGCGCCGTACGGCGGCATCCGCATCGAAGATGAAGTGGTCTGCACCGACGGCGCACCGGAAAACCTCACCCGCCCGGTGTTTGCGGCGCCGTGACCATCAAGGATCAGTCCGTACGCGAGTCGGTGCCTGATATTCCGACAGCATCGATTACGATGCTCCCATTCAATAGCGCGATAGCCAGATCGCGCTGAATCTTGTGTGGGCAGCGGCCGCTACATGCCGGTAACACCCACAGCACATCGTCCAACCCCTGCCAGTTCGTGCCAGACGATCAGCTTTTGCAACCCGCCTGCGCCCGCAACGGAGGTTGCGGGCGCAGGCGGGCTATCCTTAACCGGCATAATGCTTTCTTATCGGGAGACCATTCTCCGCACGAATACTGTTTTCGGAAACACGCTCTGAAGCATACTTTCCGAGCCCAGTTGCACGCAGCTCTTCTTTGCCAGACTTACTTTTCGGATCAAGACGGTCACCACCGTGCTTGAAGTCTCCTGACATGATGTGCTTTGCATGAATCAACTCGTGCGCAAGCCCCACAAATGCCTGTTCTGCATATTCGGAACTTTGCCCCTGGGGACGGCCTTCACTATCGACCATCAAACCAACACCAGGGCTCCAGTTCACTGTTGCGTTGGTACCTTCGCCCTTACAGAAGCGACCTTTTGTGATGAGGCCAAGTTCTACAGCAGCCTCACCTTCCGATTCACGCTCTCCGTATTTTCTTCTTTGTTTATCGGTAAACACCGCACCTGCGCTTGGAGCAGGATTCCAGGGAGGCGACTCATTGAGCAAGACCTTTTTTCCACGCGCAGCCAAAGGCTTCAAACCTTCAAGCAAGTGATTCCCTGAGGGAGTACTTTCAATCTTGGCCAAGGCAGCATCCACCCGATCCGGGTAATCCGCGCTGCGATAGCGATTTATTTCAATAGTCGGATGCCGCGTCGATATTGTCATAGTCAATTCAACCTTCGGGGGAGTCAAACAATCCGACGTCGGAAAGCACCTCATCCCGGCAGGCGAAGATTGAAACTAAAATGCGAAAAATCTCGACTTGTTACTTCAAGCGCAAAACGATTGGTGAAAATCTCGATACACTCATGTCTCGATCGGTCAACCTATCGCCAGAAATCAGCCGATCAGCACGACACTGCTTTCAGACATTGAAAACAACTTTCATCGATTGAGAGTTTGTCTGCAGTCACGTGCGTCTAGCACAACCACCGCTCTCCATTGGCATTTCCTATTCCCGGTTTCCTCCAGCCATCGCCCCCTGGATTTCGTCGGCGCTGCGCGCCAAGGCATCTGTGAGCACGCGGTGGCCGTCGGCGGTGATCAGCACGTTGTCTTCGGTGCGGATGCCGATGCCGCGCCACTTGGCGTCCACGCTCGTATCGTCGGCCGAGACATACAACCCAGGCTCGATGGTGAACACCATGCCCGGCTCCAGCAGGCGTGACTCGCCCGCGAGGCGATACTCGCCAACGTCATGCACATCCAGGCCAAGCCAATGGCCGGTCTTGTGCCGATAAAAGCGCTTGTAGTGCCCTTCGGCAAGGTTGCGCTCCAGCGTGCCTTTGAGCAGCCCCAGGCGCAGCAACCCTTCGGTCAGTGTCTGCACCGCCGCCAGGTGACCGGCCTCGTAGGCAATGCCCGGTTGTGCCTGCGCCAGGGCGGCCGCCTGCGCGGCGCCGACCAGATCGTGCAGGGCACGCTGCGCCGCGCTGAAGCGGCCGTTGACCGGGAAGGTGCGAGTGATGTCGGCCGCATAGCCGCGGTATTCGGCGCCGGCGTCCACCAGCACCAGCTCGCCATCGCGGCTGCGCGCGTTGTTGGCGCGGTAATGCAGCACGCAGGCATTGCTGCCGGTGCCGACGATGCTGCCGTACGCCGGCCACGCATCGGCGGCGCGGAATTCGCGTTCGATCTCGGCCTGCAGTTGATATTCGTGCAGGCCCGGGCGTGCCAACTGCATCGCCGCGCGATGCGCACGCACGCTGATGTCGGCGGCCTGCTGCATCAAGGCGATTTCGTCGCGTGACTTGAACAGGCGCTGCTCGTGCAGCAGATGCCCCAACTCCAGGAATTCATGCGGCGGTTGCGCGCCATGGCGCACCTGCTCGCGCACCCGCTTGAGCCAGCCGATCAGCTTGAGATCGAAATCCACATCGCGGCCGAAGTGGTAGTAGACGCGGCTGCGTCCTTCCAGCAGGCCGGGCAGGATCTCGTCGACATCGTCGATGGGGTACGCATCGTCCATGCCGTACTGCGCCACCGCACCTTCCTGGCCCGCGCGCGGGCCGTCCCAGGCCTCGCGCTCGGCATCGCGCTCGCGGCAGAACAGGATCGCCTCACCGTGCTTGCGCCCCGGCACCAGCACCAGCACCGCCTCCGGTTCCGGAAACCCGCTCAGGTACCAGAAATCCGAATCCTGCCGGTACGGGTAATGGGTGTCGTGGCTGCGCACCCGCTCCGGTGCCGCCGGCAGGATCAGGATGGCCTGCTCGCCGGCCATCTGCATGAGCTGCTTGCGTCGGCGCGCATACTCGGCTGCGCCGATGCCGGTGAGCTTCTTCATATCGTGCGGCGGTCAGTTCAGGCGTTGGCGAAAACGCGGCCCCATCACGCAGTCGCCATGCAGCAACAGCACCGCCACGCGCACGAATTCCTCGATCTCGGCCAGGGCGGTGTCGTCTTCCTCGGCGGTATCGAAGTCGTCGCTGGACGCCTGCGCGAGCCGGGCCAGATCCTGCAGCGCTTCTTCGCCTTCTTCGGACAGTGCCGGGCGCTGCTGCGCCGCCAGGCCAAACCCGCCCAGAAACGCGCGGCACCAGTCGAACAGCGCGTCGGTGCGGGCCGGCAGCGGCGCGCCGTCTTCGGTCAGCAGCAGTTCGAAGGCAAAGTCGCGGTCTTCCAGCTGCGCCACGGTGGCCTGCCGCATCTGGTCCAGGGCGCCGCCCTGCGCGGGGGCCACCTGCGCGGTGTCGGCCAGGATGCGCGCCAGCCAGTCGGCACTGTCGGCGCCGCCGCCGGACAGCCAGCCGCACAGGCCGCCATGCAGTTCCGCCGCGGAGTAAGCCAGGTCCAACTGGCGACTTTCGTGTTGCACAGCGGCTACATCGGGCAGATCCATCAGGTCATCCAGGCTGAGTCGAAAAGATGCCGGCCCAGGGCCGGCGATATGACTGCCCAGTGTACCAAGGCACCCGCCGCTCGCCCCACTGCCATGTTCCATGCCGCGTTCCACGCGACGGGTCCGGTGGGCCGTCAACGCTGCGCCAGCCCTTGCGGCGGCTGCGATTGCGGCGTTTGCGGCCGGCGCATGCAGGCGCTTGACCGGCGCGCGCACGCGCCCCTATCGTGGGCGGATGGACAACGCCGCCGCCCTCGCCCAGCTCCGCGCACTCGCCGCCCGTGTGGAGGCGTTGGTGGAGCGCACCCAGCGGCTCACCGACGAAAACCGCAGCCTGCGCCACCAACAGGAACAGTTGATCGGCGAGCGCGCGCAGTTGCTGACCAAGAACGAACAGGCACGCTCGCGCGTTGAGGCCATGATCGTGCGATTGAAGTCACTGGAGCAGCACACGTGAGCAACGAGCCGGTCAGTGTCCGTATTCTGGATCGTGAATACACGGTGGGCGTCACCGCCGAGGAACGCGAGAGCCTCACCGCCGCCGCGCGCCTGCTGGATCTGCGCATGCGCGAGATCCGCGGCAGCAACCGCATGGCGGCGGTGGATCGGGTCGCGGTGCTGGCCGCGTTGAATCTGGCGCATGAGTTGCAGCAGTTGCGCGAGCAGCAGGCCGTGTACGAACGCGAGCTCACCAACACGCTGGACAGCATGAATCGGCGTCTAGATGGCGTGATCGATACACCGCGTTGAAGTGCAATACGCACTGTCATCGCAAATATGAATCTCCAGGAACGCATTACCGACGAATGGGCTAGCCATCGGGGCGCGGAGGTCTATAATTCACCTGCGTTCTCTGCTGTGAACGACGGTGTGCAAAACATTCGCCTTGTCCCTTAATTACGACCACGGGGGCGCGACGAAGCCGGGAGTGCAAGTCCGCCTTGTAGCGGGAAGCCCGATGGCCTCACAACGTCCCCACTTGAACCCCGGGTTCAAGGTCGTTTCGCACACATCGTCATGGCGGAGAATGCAATTTTTCTGAAACGGCGCCTTCGGGCGTCGTTTCTTTTTGTGCGTTGTCCAATGTCACGGGCGCACGCGCTCCGCGATGTGGTGACGCACTCACTGGTGTTCAATGCGCTCCGGCGAATCACGTGGCCTGCGCCGCCTCGCACTCCCGCAACCGGGTGCGACCGCCGACCGCACCTCCACGCGGCACGCTGCGATCGGCTATCCACGCAGCACCGCGCAGCTAGGCATGCGCGCGCCCGCGGCCGACAATGCCTCTTCCCTTTGCGCCGAGATCACGATGTCCGACGACCGAGATGCGCTGCGTCAGCAATTACGTGCCGCGCGGCGCAGCCTGCCGGCTGCGCAACGCCTCGCCGCCGCCGACGCGCTGGCCGAGCGCTTGCTGGCGCTGCCGTTTGCACCGCAGCAGGGCGCGGTGGCCGGCTACTGGGCGATGGATGGCGAGATCGCGCTGCACCGCTGGCAACTGAGCCTGCCACCAGGCGTGCGCTATTGCCTGCCGGTGCTGGACGGGCGCGTGCTGCGCTTTGCACCGTGGAAGCCGGGCCAGGGCCTGGTCAGCAACCGCTATGGCATCCCCGAGCCAGACGTGGACCGTGCCGACACGTTGGGCCCGGAAGACATGGACCTGGTGGTGACGCCGTTGACCGGCTTCGACGCCGCCTGCGGGCGCTTGGGCATGGGGGGCGGCTGGTATGATCGCAGCTTCGCGTTCCGGCATCGCCAGGCGCCGCCGCCCTGGCTGGTCGGCGTGGGCTTTGCCGCGCAGCAGGTTCCCGCCTTGCCCGTCGCCACCTGGGACGTGCCGGTGGATGCCATCTGCACCGAACACGCCACCTTCCTGAAAGACGACACCGTTCCCGCATGACTGCCCGCAAGCGCTATTGGCTGATGAAGTCCGAGCCGGACACGTTTTCCATCGATGACCTGGAACGCGTTGGCACCGAACCGTGGAACGGCGTGCGCAACTACCAGGCGCGCAACTTCATGCGCGATGGCATGCAGGTCGGCGATGGAGTGTTCTTCTACCACTCCAATTGCAAGGTGCCGGGCATTGTCGGCATCGCCAAGGTGGCCAGCACCGCCTACCCGGACGAGACCCAGTTCGATCCGGCATCCGACTATCACGACCCCAAGGCCAAGCGCGAAGACCCGCGCTGGATGCTGGTGGACGTGGCGTTCGAGCGCAAACTCAAACGCACCATCGCGCTGGACGAGATCAAGCAGCATGCCGATGCCCTGGGCGACGGCTTCCCGCTGATCGCACGCGGCAACCGCCTCTCCATCCTGCCGGTGACCGCAGCGCAGTGGAAGTTGCTGCTGGCGATGGAGTAGCCGGGAGTAGAGATTCGGGATTTGAGATTTGCAAATCCCGGCTCAGCCCAGCCGCTCTTGCGATTCCCCAATCCCGATTCCCTAATCCCGAGCTCTTACCCATGTCCGAAGCAAAACGCCTGGCCGCCGAGAAGGCGATCGATTACGTGGAAGACGGCATGATCGTCGGGGTCGGCACCGGCTCGACGGTGGCGTATTTCATCGACGCACTCGGCCGCATCGGCCATCGCATCAAGGGTGCGGTGTCCAGCTCGGAACAGAGCACCGCGCGGCTGCGCCAGCACGGCATCGAGGTGCTGGACCTCAACCACACCGGCACGCTGTCGCTGTATGTGGATGGCGCCGACGAGTGCGACCCGAACCGCTGCCTGATCAAGGGTGGCGGCGCGGCGCTCACGCGCGAGAAGATCATCGCCGAGGCGAGCGAGCGCTTCATCTGCATCGTCGACCCGAGCAAGCAGGTGCCGGTGCTGGGCAACTTCCCGCTGCCGGTGGAGGTGATCCCGATGGCGCGCAGCCTGGTGGCCCGGCAGATCCTGGCGCTCACTGGCGGGCAGCCGGTCTGGCGTGACGGCGTGGTCACCGACAACGGCAACGTGGTGCTGGATGTGCACAACCTGCACATCACCGATCCGGTGGCGCTGGAGCGGAACTTGAACCAGATTCCCGGCGTGGTCTGCGTGGGCCTGTTCGCGCGCCGCCCGGCCGACGTGGTGATCGTCGGCGGCGAGCCACCGCGCGTGCTGTAAGCACAGCCGCATGCGGCCGCAGCCTGGGCACACCACAGGCTGCGGCCACAGCCGTGCGATGGCCGAACCGGCTTGACGCACGCTGGCGCTTGGCAGAAGGTGCGCGCTCCCCCTCCAGCGGTGCATCGCCCATGCGTCTTTTCCATCTGTTTGGCCTGGCCCTGTTGTTGGCGCTCAGCGGTTGCGCCAGTGCCGGCAGTTCCTGGGTGGAGCTGGCCGGCACCCGCTACAGCGTGGAGCTGGCGCAAAACGATGCCGACCGTGCGCAAGGGCTGATGTTCCGCGATGCCATGCCGGAAGACCACGGCATGCTGTTCATCCACGACAGCCAGACGCCGCAGGCGTACTGGATGAAGAACACCAAGATCGCGCTGGACATCCTGTATTTCGACAACCAGCGCCGGCTGGTGTCGCAACAGCGCGACGTGCCGCCGTGCTCGGCCGGCGATGCCTGCCCGCCCTACCCCAGCAAGCAACCGGCGCGCTACGTGCTCGAGCTCAACGCCGGCCAGGCCGCCAAGCTCGACCTGCGTGACGGGGCCGAGCTTGTTTTCAGCCCGGATATTCCCAAGCTGAAGTGATTCACAGCGATGTGGTGTCTCCTGTCAGGAAGTGCCGGACTTGAACCCCGCGCCGCTTGCCGACACTCTTGTCGTCATGGTCGACATGCTCCCACTTCCCCATTGGACCGCGCTCGCCAGCCTGGACGACGACGCGGTGCCGCTGATGTCCACCGCGCTGCTGATCGCGCGCGACGAGTATCCGCAGCTGGACGCCGAGCTGTATGACACGCTCGTGCAAAGCCATGTGGAGCACTTGCGGCGCGAGGTCGACGCAATCGATCTGTGGCCGCTGAAGATGGCCGCGGTGAACCGCTACCTGTTCGACGAGCTGGGCTACTCGGGTAACCACGACGAGTACTACGACCCGCGCAACAGCTACCTCAACGAAGTGTTCGAGCGCCGGCTGGGCAACCCGATTTCGCTGGCGATGGTGCAGATCGAAGTCGCGCGCCGGCTGGGCATTCCGTTGGCCGGGGTGTCGTTCCCAGGGCACTTCCTGGTGCGCCTGCCGGTAGACGACGGGGTGCTGGTGATGGACCCGTTCAACGGCGGCCGCCCGCTGGGCGTGGACGAGCTGCGCGAACGCGCGCGCCCGCATCTGGGCGGGGAAATCCCCGACGACCGCGCACTGGCGCAGATCCTGGACCCGGCGCCGCACCGGGCGATCCTGATCCGCATCCTGCGCAACCTGCATGGCGTCTACGCCGATGCCGAGCATTGGGACCGCGCCGCCCGTAGTGCCGACCGCATTCTCAAGCTGGTGCCGGACCAGCCCGAAGCGCTGCGCGATCGCGGGATGGCGTATCTGCACCTCGGGCACCGCAGCGGCGCCCGCCACGACCTGGCGCGTTACCTGCAGCTGCACCCCAGCGCGCAGGACGCCGCAAGCCTGCATGAGCACCTGGTGGAATTGAACAGCCAGCGCTCGCGCGCGCACTAGGTACGCACTGCGCACTACGCACTGCTCAGCGCTGCAGGGCACCGCAGGCAGCATCAGGCCGGTTGCGCAGACGCCTTGCGGCGCTGCGCATGCAGGCTCAGTCGATCTCCACCATCTCGAAATCTTCCTTGGTGACGCCGCAGTCCGGGCAGGTCCAGCTGTCGGGCACGTCTTCCCAGCGGGTGCCCGGTGCGATGCCTTCTTCGGGAATGCCGTCGGCCTCGTGGTAGAGAAACCCGCAGACGACGCACATCCAGGTGCGGTAGGTGGTCGTGGATGTCTCGCTCATCGGATAATCGCGGTCACGCAACGGTGGGGCTGCATTGTCCCATCCCACCCACCGCTTTCGGAAGCGCTGCCATGCCGACCCTCCAAAACGCCCGCGGCGTCTACCTGATCACCCCCGACACCCGCGACACCGCGCAGTTGCTTGCGCGCACGTTGCCGCTGCTGCCGCACATCACCTGGTTGCAATACCGCAACAAGCAGGCCGATGCAGCGCTGCGCCTGGCCCAGGCCACCGCACTGCGCGCGGCATGCACCGCGCATGGCGTGCCATTGATCATCAACGACGACGCGGCACTTGCGCAGCAGGTGGGCGCAGACGGTGTGCACCTGGGTGAAGACGATGGCGAGGTGGCGGCAGCGCGCGCGTTGCTAGGCGCCTCGGCCATCATCGGGGTGTCGTGCTACGACGAGATCGAACGCGCGCGCGCAGCGGCGGCGGCCGGTGCGAACTATGTGGCGTTTGGGGCGTTCTTCCCCACCACCACCAAGGTGACCACGCGCCGTGCCACGCCTGCGTTACTGCACGAGGCCGCTGCGTTGGGATTGCCACGTGTAGCGATCGGCGGCATCACGCCTCCGCAGGTGCCTGAGCTGGTGACTGCGGGCGCCGACTTGATTGCGGTGGTCAGCGGCGTGTATGCGGCGGCGGACCCGGTCGCCGCAGTGCAGGCGTATCGCGCAGGATTTGCGCAGTAGCGCAACGAGTGTGAAGCGCTGAGATTTTTATCTCAGCGGTGTCATCCGTTTCAAGACAGCAAGATCTCTTTCGCCGCAGTGCTTGGCTTGAAACGCCAGATGCGTCGCGTGCGCGGTGCCCCCACCGCCCGCGCGACACACCGTGAGTCCGCCCGTTGAGGCTCGGTGGCGGCATCCATGCCGCCACACAGTCCCGCAATCGGCGAGGACACCGCACCAGGACGTTGGTCGGTAGCCGGATCAAAAGCTGGCTGCCTCGCAAGTTGCGTAGGCTTGCTGGCATGGTTCGCAGAACACGCTAGCTGACGAACTAAAAGCGCGTCATGCCCTGCTGGCAACCATGCATACCGACCATCTCGACTGGTCCTTGCCCGCCTACCGTCGCGGGACCTTACGCGGCATGGATGCCGCGTAAGAGGCTACATGGACGTACTTGCGCCGTGTCCCGCGATGGTAGGCGGGCAAGGGCCCTGCAGCCAAACCGCAGATCAACCGCTCTGCAAGTGATCTATCCGCATCATCCACCCCACTCGAGACAAGCGAATGATCGAGTCGTCGCGTCGGATAGATGCAGGCAACAGCGCAGTGGGCCGGGGACGCGCTGCCCTCGCCGACCCAGAACGTTGGTCGACCCGGTAAAAAAGTCGCGCGCGTCGCGCGTCTTATTCAGACGATTGAAGCTGGTCAGAGCCCCATACCGCGCAAAAAAAAAGCAGCGACGCGTGCCATTACGCGTCGCTGCTGGTTTTGCCTCCGTCGCCTAACGCAATTAGAAGTCGTAGCTCAGCGTCACCCGGCCCGAGCGCGGCGCCTGGTAGGCCACGACCTGGTCCCAGAGGGGATTGGTGGTGTTGTCGGGCAACTGCGAGAACGGGTAGATGTTGGTTGCGGTCTGCTCGTTGGTGATGTTGAACACATCAAAGCGCAGCGCCAGCTTGCCGTCGGCGAAGGCCGGCTTGTAGGTCACGCCCATGTCGAGCTGGGCGATCCAGCCCAGGCGGCCCTGCGAGCCCGGCGGCGATGCACTGCCGGTGCCTGTTTCCGGGTTGTAGCAGTAGTGATACGGCCCACCGGTGATCGCGCTGCCGCCGTAACCGGCCGGATCGCGACCGCTGTACTCGGTGCCGTAGTAATTGCCCAGGCAGTTGTGCGGTGCGCCCGAGATCAGGCTGAAGTTGGCCGACGCGCCCCATTGCGGGGTGAACTGATAGAAGCCGAACAGCTTCAACTGGTGGCGGTGATCGTTGGACTGATCGCCATTGAAGTGCTCCATCAGCGCCGCGTGGTCCCAGCTCTGCGTGGTCGAGACCGAGGCCTGGCCCTGGTAGCTGCCCAACGCGCCGCCGGTGCGCCACAGGTCCGAACGCACCTGGCCTTCGGTGGTGCCGTAGCTATGCGACCACACGTAGTTGACCTTGGCGTACCACTTGCCGTCGAACGGGCGCTCCAGGTTGAACTCCACGGCCGAATAGTTGCGCTTGAACTTCGGGAACCCGGCCGCCTCGCGGCTGACCGAGATTTCATGGAACTGGCCATCGGTGCCGATCACGCCCCACTTGTTGGTCTGGCCGGGGTTGATCAGCGAGGCGCCGGCCACCTGCGAGAAGTCGATGGTCACGCCCTGCGCGGCGGCGGCATCGATCAGCGCGGTGTTGGAGACGTCGTAGTTCTGGTCGTCGATGCCGGCATTGAGGCGGCGGTGCGTGCCGCGCACGCCGAACACCCAGCCACTGTCCAGCTGCTTGCTCAGGCCCAGGATGATTTCGTCCTGGTTTTCGCCCTCGATATCCTTGACCACGGCGGTGCGCACATCGGCGATGCGGCCGAAACGCGAATTGGCCGAGACCGCCGACCCCAGTTGCTGCGCCAGCACCGGCGTGCCATCGGCGTTGATGCCGCTGTAGGTGTAGTAGGTGTCGGTGGTGGTGGCCGGCGTGAACAGGCTCACCGCCGACAACGGCAGACCCAGGCAGTAACGGCCGATGTTGCCGAACACCTTCAGGCTGGAATCGCCGTTGACGTCCCAGCTGAAACCCAGCCGCGGCGCCCAGGCGTTGTCGACTTCGATATAAGGGTCGCCGAACGGGGTGTAGTTGGTGAACTCGTCCTTGCGCAGGCCCAGGCTCAGCAACAGGTTGTCGGTGACCTGCCACTTGTCTTCGATGTAGTAGGCGCGCTGCTTGGCCTCGTAGGAGTACAGGCTGGTGTTGATGTTGCGCACCACGTAATAGCCGCTGGAGCCGTTGACCGGATCGACCAGGCCCGGGCTGGGCGCGCCGATGCCGCCAGCCTCGTTGGCCGACTGGCTGACCAGGCCGCCAGTCGCCAGGCCGTTCGGATCGTTGGTCTGCCCGTAGGTCCACGCGTAGCCGGGGCCGGAAAGTACCGAGCCGACGTCGATGCCTTCGGATTTCTGGTTGTCGATACCGAAGTTGAGCGTGTGGTGGCCCACGCGCCATTCCAGATTCAGGCGCTGGTTGTCTTTTTTGTACTCGCGGTCGGGCGAGCTGACCGAGGTCACCAGCTGGTTGCCGATGCGCGGCGTGCCACCGGTGTAGGCCGGATTCTGCAGCGCGGCGCTATTGATCACCGGGCCGCCGGCCGGGTCGTAGTTGAAGGCGGTCAGTTCATCGGGCGTGCGCATCTTGCCGTACAGCGCGGTCACGGTGAGGTTGTCGCCGATGTAGCCGGTGTACTTGCCGGTGAACAGCGTTGGGCCGGTCTTCCAGGTGGATTCGTTGGTGAAGTAGCTGCCGCGTTCGCGCGCCAGATAGTCGTACCGGTAGATGGCGCCGTTGGTTTCGGCTTCATCGCTGGCACCGGTCACCTCGATCAGGTGGTTGTCGGTGATGTTCCAGTCCACCTTGGCGTACCAGCGCTTCTGCTTGTAGTCGTAGTCGGTCAGGCCGCCGGTGCGGCCGTTGTCCGAGTCGCGGTTGGTCGCGGTGCGGGTGCCGTCGGAATCCACCTGCTCGGCGGCCAGGAAGAAGAACAGCTTGTCCTGGATGATCGGGCCACCGACATAGGCGCTGTAGGTGGTCTGGTTGGCTTCGGCTTCGCTGGAGGGCTGGTACAGGCCGTTGGCTGCACGCGCATAGCGGTATGCGGCATTGTTGACGGTGCCGGCCTGTGCATCCGGGCGCCAATAGATGTCGCGCTGGTTGGTGCGCAGGCCGTTGGGTTCCCAGATCACCGCGGCGCCGAACTTCCACTCGTTGGTGCCGCGCTTGCCGATCTGGTTGATCACGCCGCCGTTGGAGCGGCCGAACTGCGCGCCGTAGCCGCCGGTGAAGATTTCCTGCTGGTCGATGGCGCCGTAAGGCAGGGTCAGGCCGCCCAGGTTGTTGCTGATGGCGGTGGTGTTGAAG
This sequence comes from Xanthomonas sp. NCPPB 2922, assembly GCF_041520885.1. Taxonomy (NCBI): domain Bacteria; kingdom Pseudomonadati; phylum Pseudomonadota; class Gammaproteobacteria; order Lysobacterales; family Lysobacteraceae; genus Xanthomonas; species Xanthomonas sp. NCPPB 2922. The sequence goes on from NZ_JBGOFY010000007.1 coordinate 151,150, forward strand.
CCGTTGAGGTAATAGGCGTTCTCGCTGGCGGCCGAGCCACCGAAGCTGGGCAGCGAGCCGCCGAGCGGGCCGTTGTCGAAGCCGCCGCTGTTGACCACCACACCCGGCGCCAGCAGCGCGATCGCTTCGGCGGTGCGCCCCAGCGGCAGCTGCGCCAGCTGCTCGGAAGTGACCACGGTGCGGGTGTCCACGCTGCTGACGTCGATGGTGGCCAGGCTGGCGGCGTTGACGGTGACGCTATCCAGCGTCTGCACGCCGCTCCCCGCGGCAGCAAACGACACATCGGTATTGGCGCCCACCGTGATGCCCACGTTCTCGCGCGTTTCCACCACCGCGCCATCGCGCTTGACGGTGACCTTGTAGGTGCCCAGCGGCAGGTTGCCGGCGGTGTAGCGGCCGCGCGCGTCTACCGGCACTTCGCGGCTGAAGCCGCTGTTGTTTTCGACCAGTACGGTGGTGCCGACACCTTCGCCGACACTGCCGACGATGCTGCCGGTGGTGGACTGCGCTTGCGCGCCGCCGAGTGCAACGAGCAGTGCCACTGCCAAGGCACGTCTCTGGATACTACGGTTCATGCTCTCTCCCCGGGGTTTGAAACGGTCGCAAGGCGACCAACGTGGCAACGCCGGACGCGGCGTTGCCAGAAACACTGTGTGAAGACGTGGACCGCTCGCCAATGACCTGCCGCCATCAGCTCATGCCCAAACGTCGCGGCCGCTGTCGCATTCGATAATAGGCAGCGCACCTGCCCGGAAATTTGGCCGCAACGGGTAGGGATGGCCTTGGTGGGTAGGCGGCGGGCGGCCGAAGCCTGACAATGGCCGGCGCGTCGCCCCGCTCCGGGTGCCGACGCCCCACCGGCACCACTCAAGGATCTGCGCTCATGAACCACTCCCGCTCCCACGCCCTGTTTTCCCAGGCGCAGAACCTGATGCCCGGCGGCGTCAACTCGCCGGTGCGTGCGTTCAAGTCGGTGGGCGGCGAGCCGTTCTTCGTCGCGCGTGCCGACGGCGCGTACCTGTTCGACGTGGATGGCAACCGCTATATCGACTACGTGGGTTCGTGGGGGCCGATGATTGCCGGCCACAACCACCCGGCCGTGCGCGAAGCGGTGGAACGCGCCATCCGCGATGGCCTGTCGTTCGGCGCCCCCTGCGAGGCAGAGGTGACCATGGCCGAAACCATCACCCGGCTGGTGCCGTCCTGCGAAATGGTGCGGATGGTCAATTCCGGCACCGAAGCCACGCTGTCGGCGATCCGCCTGGCGCGCGGCGCCACCGGGCGCAACCGCATCGTCAAGTTCGAGGGCTGCTACCACGGCCACGGCGACTCGTTCCTGGTCAAGGCCGGCAGCGGCATGCTGACCCTGGGTGTGCCCACCTCGCCAGGCGTGCCGGCAGGCCTGAGCGAGCTCACCGCCACGCTCAGCTTCAATGATTTCGAAGGCGCCACCGCCTTGTTCGACGAGATCGGCGCCGAAGTGGCGGCGGTGATCATCGAGCCGGTGGTCGGCAATGCCAACTGCATTCCGCCGCAGGCCGGCTACCTGCAGCACCTGCGCACGCTGTGCACCCGCCACGGCGCGCTGCTGATCTTCGACGAAGTGATGACCGGCTTCCGTGTGGCGCTGGGCGGCGCACAGGCGCACTACGGCGTGACCCCGGACCTGACCACCTTCGGCAAGATCATCGGCGGCGGCATGCCGGTGGGCGCCTACGGTGGCCGCCGCGACCTGATGGAACAGATCTCCCCGGCCGGCCCGATCTACCAGGCCGGCACCTTGTCGGGCAACCCGGTGGCAATGGCCGCGGGCCTGGCGATGCTGCAACTGGTGCAGGAACCGGGCTTCCACGCCCGCCTCAGCGAGACCACCAGCCTGTTGTGCGAAGGCCTGGAAGACGCCGCCCGCGCCGCGGGGGTAGCGGTGACCACCAACCAGGTGGGCGGCATGTTCGGGCTGTTCTTCACCGACCAGATCGTGGAGAACTACGCCCAGGCCACCGCCTGCGACGTGACCACCTTCAACCGCTTCTTCCACGCGATGCTGCAGCAGGGCGTGTATCTGGCGCCATCGGCCTACGAGGCGGGCTTCCTGTCCAGCGCCCACGATGAGGCCGTCATCGAGGCGACCCTGGCCGCCGCACGCGAGGCATTTGCCGACGTCATGCGCTGAGCCCGGGCGCGCGGCTGTGACCTGGTCCCACCTTTGCTTTTGTCTTGTGGCTGTCATACCTTGCTGACAGGTGCCAAGGGATGGGCATGGGTGGGGACCCACGAAGCAGCGCAGTGCAGCCGATCTCACCGTTCGCGGTGATCACCGCGCCGTCGCCGCTGCTTCATCGTGTTGCGCGGCGTGTCGGTTGGCACGCGGCCAACGCTTTGCCACGGCCGCCCTCGCCTCATGCTCAAGCCTGTTGCGTTGCTCACCCCGCGCCCGTCACCGTCGCGCGACCTCACCCTTCCCGATTGGCTGCTCGCCAGCAAGCTGGAGCCGCCGTTGCCGCGTGCCGGCGCGGTTGTGCGTGGCGGCCTGCTGGCCGTGCTGGATCAGGCGCAGGCGCGGCCGCTGACCCTGCTGCTGGCACCACCCGGCTTCGGCAAGAGCACGCTGCTGACGCAGTGGCACGCGCAGCTGCTGGCGCGCGAGCCGGGCGCCGTGGCATGGCTGTCGCTGGATGAAGAAGACGCCGAGCCGGCGCGCTTTCTCGGCCACCTCGCGCTTGCCCTGCAAGGCGCCGGTGCGGACCCTGCCCTGTGTGCGCCAGCCCTGCACGGCCGCGACCACGATCCGCGCGACGCACTCAATGCACTGATCCGCGCGCTGCGCGCGGCACCGCGCCGCATCAGCGTGATCCTGGACGACTACGACCGCCCCGGCGGCAGCGCGATCGACGAGCTGGTGTTGCGGCTGATCGAACACGCCGGCGGCCGCCTGCACCTGCTGTTGTCCACCCGCCGCGTTCCCGGCCTGCCACTGGCGCGGCTGGAATTGCAGGCCCAGCTCACGCGCGTCGGCAGTACCCAACTGGCGCTGGACGAGGACGAAGCACAGGCGCTGCTGGGTGCGCAGGTGGCGGCCCCGGTGGTGGACGAACTACGCCGCTATACCGAAGGCTGGCCGGTCGCCCTGCATCTGGCCCGGCTGTGGCTGGAAGTCGGCGCGCAACGCCAGCAGGAAGTGGCCATGCGGTTTTCCGGGCGCAACGCGCAGATTGCGGCGTATCTGGCCGAACAGGTGGTCAACGACCTGGATGCGGACACGCGCGACCTGTTGCTGCGCACCAGCCCGCTGGAGCGGGTCAACGCAGCACTGGCCGATGCGGTGCGCCAGCGCGACGACAGTGGCCGGCTGCTGGCCGGGCTGGAACATTTCCATGGCTTGCTGATCCCGCTGGATGGCGAGCGCGAATGGTTCCGCTACCACCCGTTGTTCGCGGATTTCCTGCAGCAGTTGCTCGATCGCGAACACCCCGCCGGCGCGCTGCAGATCCACCAGCGTGCCGCGCGCTGGTTTGGCGAACATCAGTACCTCTCCGACGCGGTCCGCCACGCCTCGCGCGGCGAATGCGGCGACCTGGCCGCCAGCTACGTGGCACGCGCCGGCACCTGGCAGTTGCTGCTCACCCATGGCACCCATCAGGTGCGTGCGCTGCTGCGCCACTTCGACCACCGCACCATCCGCGACACGCCGGCACTGAATCTCACCCAGGCGCATCTGCACATGAAGCTGGGCGAGTTCAGTCATGCACGTCTCCTGCTGGAGCGCTTCCGCGATTTTCCCGCCTCGCTGCGCGAGCCGTTGCAACGCGACTACACCGTGGTGGTGGCAGCACTGCGCGAGCGGCTGGATGAAATCTGCGGCAACCCGCATGGCCTGACCCAGATCGCGGGCCAGGCGGCCGCACTGGACGAAGACGACCATCTTGGCCGCGGCATGCTGCTGTGCATCTGCGCCGCCACCGCACTTGCGCAAGGTGGCTTCGCGCTGGCCGAGCGCTATGCGCATGGCGGGCGCGAGGCCATGGGACGCGGCGGCAGCGAGCTCGGCACCGGCCATGCGCTGCTGGTGTTGGGGCAGAGTTTTTTCTATCGCGGCCGGCTGGGCGATGCCGAGGCGTGCTATCAGCAGGCACTCAACGGCTGCCTGCGTGCGCCGCAGCCAGACCGCGTCCTGCAGGCCACCGCACACTGCCTGCTGGCGCAATTGCATTACGAACGCGGGCACCACGACGATGCCGCCGACCTGCTGCATCCGGCGCTGGACATCCTGGAGCAGCACGACGGCAGCACCGACGTGCTGGCCGCCGGCTACGACACCGCGCTGGGGCTGGAGCGCCTGCGCGATCACAGTGGTCGCAGCGCGGCCGCTTTGCTGGAACACGTGGAGCAGATCGCCCACGGGCGCAAGCTCGCGCGCCTGTCCGAACTGGCCGCCGCCTGGCGCTTGATGGTGATGCTGGAGCACCCGGGCAACGCCGCCATCGATGTGCTGATTGCACGCACCGGCGGCGAATCCGGGCTGGCGCATACCCTGCGCTCGCCGCACCGCTGGCGCGACCGAGCAGCGATGGGGTTCGCGCTCGCGCGCTGGCATCGTTTGGCCGGCCGCAGCAGCGCGGCGCTGACCATCCTGGGCCAGATCGAACAGGCCTGCCTTGCCAGCGACAACCTCTGCCACCTGGCACGCACCCGCGCACGCATCGCCCTGGTACTGCAACAGCGTGGCGAACTGGCCGCGGCATTGCCGTATCTGTACAGCGCGCTGGATCACGTTGCGCTGACCCGCAGCTGGCAAGCCATTGCAGAACTGGGGCTGCCGGCAAAAGCGATGCTGCGCTCGCTACGCCAGCACGACCCGCAGACCGTGGGCGGCACCACCCGCGCGCTCACCATCCAGGCCTTGCTGGACAGGCTCAGTGGCGACGACGATCCGGCCAACGATCTGTTTAGCGAACGCGAACTGGAAGTGCTTGCGCAACTGGCGCGCGGCTATTCCAACAAGCAGATCGCACGCTGCCTGCACCTGTCGGAAAACACCGTCAAATTTCACTTGAAGAACGTGTACCGCAAGCTCGATGCACGCAGCCGCGAAGCTGCACTGGCGCAGGCCTTGCAGCGCGGCTTGTTGCGCGAGATGGACCCACCAACAGGGCCAACCACACCCTGAGTTCAGCCGCGCATCACAGCCGTGGCTGGATGCGCGACAGGCGTAGAGCGATGCAGCGCGTGCACTGCATCACCCAAAGCGCAGCGTGCCCTTCATCATGGCCCAGTGGCCGGGGAACGAGCAGAAAAACGTATACGCGCCGCCCTTGCTCAACTTGCTGGTCGGGAAGGTCACCGTGGCGGTTTCACCCGCGCCGATCACCTTGGTGTGCGCGATCACGCGCGGGTCGGCCTTGGGCAGGTAGCTGTCGGCGATGGTGGAGCGCACGCCGGCGTTGGCCACCGCCTGGAAGTCATCGCTCTTGGTCAGCACCCAGTTGTGCCCCATCACCGTGGCGGCAAGTTTGCCGGAGTGCTTGAGCGTCACGGCGACTTCGGTGCAATCGGGAGCGATCGTGATCGCGCTCTGGTCGAACTTCATCTGGTCGGTACCGGTGATGGTCACCGCACAGGTCTTCGCCCACGCTGATGGTGCCAATGACACCAGCGCAAGCACGGCAATGGTCGAAAGCAGCTTCAAGGACACACTCCTGCAATAAAGGGTTGCGCGCTGCCCGGCCACGTAGATGCCGGTGCCGGATGCCTGACGCGGCGCGCATGCGTCGGCGCCGTCAGGGTACCGCGAGCAGGCACGCGGCAGGCAACCCCTGCCCGATGTTTTTGTCGCACGCGGCGCCCTGCGCTAGGCGTAGCGGAAGAAGGCATCCATTGGCGTCTGTACGCTTGCGGTGGCGTCGGGCAGCGGCAACGGGCCGCGTTTGCCGGCCATGACCTGCACGAAGGCCTGCTTGAAGCGCGCCATCTCCTCGGGCGTGCCCACCGTGATCCGCGACCAGGTGGGCCACACGGGCCAGCTGCGGCCGATAAATACACCGAAGGTGGCCATGGCGTCCTTGAAGCCGGCCGCAGGCTGTTTTACATCGACCATGAAGCAGTTGCTTTCCGAGGCGGTGCAGGCATAGCCCTGCTTGGTGAGGAAGTCGATGACATCGGTGCGGTTGGCCGCAGTGCGTGCGCGCCGTTGCGGCACCAGCGTGGCATCGCGCAGGCTGGCCAGGCCCGCCGCGGCCGCGGTCACCGGCAGGCTGTTGACGCTGTAGAACATCAGCTTGGCCAGCAGGTCCGGGCGTGCTGCCGCGTAGCCCAGGCGGATGCCGGCCATGCCGTAGAGCTTGGAGAAGGTGCGCAGTACCACCACGTCTTCTCCCGCGGCCACCATGTCCACCACGCTGCGGGTGCTCTGCGCGAAATGGATGTAGGCCTCGTCCACCACCAAAATGCTGCCCTTGGGCTTGTGCGCCAGCGCGTAGTCCAGGTCCTTGCGCGCAGTCACCGAGCCGGTGGGATTATTGGGATTGCAGATGTAGATCACGCCGGCGTTGGCATCGGCTGCGCACATCGCCTGCACGTCGTGCGAGAAGTCCTTGCGCAACGGCACCTTGACCAGCTTGGCGCCGTTGCGGGACGCAGCGCGCCAGCCGGATTCGTAGGTGGGGTCGGCGGTGACCAGCGCGGCACTGGGCGAGGTGAAGGCCAGCATCGTGTAGTCGAGCGGTTCGGTGGAACCGGCGTAGGCCATCAGGTGATTCACCGGCAGCTTGAGCTCAGCGGCCAGGGTGGTCATCAGCTCCATCTGCAGCTCACGCAGATACCGCCCACCCTGCGGCGCAATCTGGGTGATTGCCTTGATCGCCGCGGCACACGGGCCATCGGGAAACTCGTTGGAGCCGATCATCACCGGCGCCAAGGCGCCCGCTGTGGCAGGCGCGATGGCGGCCGAGCGTTCGGCGGCGCTGGCCAGCAGCGGCAGGGCGCTCCCGGCGGCACCGGCAAACAGGGCGGAATCACGCAGGAACCTGCGGCGCGACAGAGCGGTATGCATGGTGAACCTCCAGCAAGGCGACAAAGACGAACTCAAGGACGCACGGCAACCACTTCGATCTCTACCCGGTACAACGGGTTGCCCAGCGCGGCGATCTGAAACGCCGAGCGCGCCGGCAGATTGGGCTGCTCCTTGGTGCCGAAATACTGCCGGTAGCCCTCCATGAATCCGTTGAAATCCATCTTGCCGTCCATGGCCGGATCGCCGACCAGAAACACCTGCATCTTCACCACATCGCCCATCCCCAGGCCCAGCGATTCCAGCTGCTGCTTGATCTGCGCAAGCACGCTGATGGTCTGCGCCTTGGTATCGCCGTAGGCGGCGGCCGAGCCCTTCGGCGCTGTGGTGTCCACCACCGCCGGCACCTTGCCGCTGACATACACGGTGGCCTTGCCGGCCGGTACCTCCACGGCCGCGGCAATCGGGAAATCGCTGTTGGGAATCTTGTGGCGGATCACCTCGGCGGCCTGTGCGGCGGCAACACTTCCACACCACAGCACGGCGGCGGTGGCGGCAATCACGGCGGGACGGAACATGGCAACTCCTTGCATGAGGAAACGGTCAGTGGCGCAGCAGTTTGATGTCGTCGACGGTCACCACTTCGGCGTGGTCATTACCGAAATGAGTGCGCACATAGCTCACCACTTCGGCCACCTGGCGGTCGGTGAGCATGTCACCGAAACCCGGCATGCCGGCGTGGCCGTCGAGCACCATCATGGTGACGTACGGCGCGGCGGCGAGTTTGGGGTTGCCGGCCAGCGCCGGATATTCGCCCGCCCCCTGCGCCCCAGTGCCGCTGGGCATGTGACAGCCCTGGCACACGGCCTGGTAGACATGCTGGCCGGAGGCGGTGGCAAAGCCTTTCTGCGGATACAACGCGGTGGCATCGGAACTCTGCGCGCGTGCATCGTGCAGGCCAGGCGGCAGCAGCAATGCACCGATGCACAGCACCGCTGCCGCAGCGAACACACGGGGGAACAGCGTCATGCGCGAGCTCCTTGGGCAAGCACCTTGCGATGCAGGCGGCCGACCACGTCGTGCGCGGACAAGATCGCGCCCTCCTGCCAGGCCGGGATATAAGACACGTGCTCGCCGGCCAGCGCCAGACGGCCATCGATCTGGCACAGCGGCGCGTAATGCTCGGCGCGTGCGGCCTCGCTCCACATGCCAAAGCACCCATGCGTAAACGGCACACGATGCCAGCCCACTGCAATGCCGATTTCGAATTCGCGCGGATATTGCGGATGCAATTGCGTGCCGTATTCGACCGCCTTGCGCACACGCTGCTCCGGGGACATCGAGGTGAACTGGTAGGCGTCCAGACCCCAGACGTAGGCGCCCAGCAACACACCCTTGCCGGGGCTGTGATAGCCGGTACTGGGATAGCTGATCAGCGTGATCGGCAGATCGGTGTAGCTGATGCCGCCGTAGATCGCCTCGTCCTCTTCCCAGAAGCGGCGCTTGAACTGCAGCCCCACCTTCACCGACGCCGCGTACGGCACCTTGCCGATCGCCGTGGTCATCGCATCGCTGGCGGTGACCGGGATGCGGCTCAAGACCGAGAGGGGAATCGTGCAGATGCACCAGTCGGCACTGGCCACCTGTTCGGCGCCACCGCGCGCGGCATCCTGCCAGGACACGCGCACGCCGCTGCCGTCCTGATCAATCTTGGTGACCTTGGCGTTATAGGTGATGGCATTGCCGAGCTGGCGGGCAAACGCCTTGCCGATCTGGTCCATGCCGCCCACCGGCTGAAACATGGTGGTCTGCATTTCGTAGTTATTCCCGGCCGCCAGCGTGGTCCACAGCCGTGACCGCAGCACGTCCTGCACGCTGAAGGGATCGGAAAACTCCGGCTTGCCGGACAAACCGCCGCCCGGGTAGCGCGCAAAGCCGCGGCGCTCGCTGCTGTCCTTGCCCTTGACGTAGCCAAAGCGTTTGTCGAGCGCGCCCCAGGTGCGCAGCGATTCGAGCAGGATCTGCTGATCCTCGCTGCTCACCAGGCTGTCCAGTGCGTGTTGCTGGGTGCACTTGGCGAGCAGCTCGGAGACATGGCCCTTGTAGTCCGCATCGATGGCGCGGAAGCGCTGCGGCTTGCCATCGAAGCCGTGCTGGCTGTGCAGCAAGGCGTTGTAGTTGACCTGATTGAACGCCTCCAGCGCCACGCCGAACTGCTTGCAGTAACTCAGTACCGCGCGGTGGTGATGCGGGATGCGCCACGGACCGGGATTGAGGTAATGGCCCTCATCGAACTGGCAGTGCTGCGCCGCGCCACCGAGTTCGGTGTAACGGTCGCCGCCGCGCAATGTCCAGTTCCGGCCGCCCGGGCGGTCGTTGTATTCCAGCACCTGTACGCGGTACCCGGCCTTGCGCAACTCGAACGCCGCCGTCATGCCGGCCAGGCCGGCACCGAGAATCAGCACCGATGCCCCCTTGGCGTCACCATCGAGCTGCAGCGGCCCGGTAAAGGTGGATTCGGCCGCCATGCCCAGGCTGCTCATCGCCTGATACATCATCGCGCCGCCCGCGGTCATGCCGATCCGTGCCAGCAGTTGCCGGCGTGTCATTGCCCCAGTGTGTTTGCCTTGCATCAACGCGTGTTCCCCTGCATGTCATGGACCGGACGCGACCAACTACCGTGCGCTGTGCCTGCGGCGACCGCGTGCACCCTGCCGCACCGCTCACACACGCGGCCGGCAACACGACCGGCCGCGTTGGCGCCGTCAAAATTTGTACGAAAGACTCGCAAACACCTGCCGTGGTGCAATCAGCTGATACGAGCCGGAACTTTCATTCGGGAACACCGCGCCGATCGCGTCGTCCTTGTCGAACAGGTTGTAGACCGACAGTTGCAGCCGGCCGCCGGCCAGAAACCCGTCACTGCCGCCCTGATAGCCGACACTGCCATTGACGATGAAGGTGGCATCCACCTGATCGGTATTGAGCGTGTCGCCGTAGCGCTTGCCGGTGTACTTGGTGTCCAGGTTGGCGAAGAAATTCTCGCCCTCCCAGCCGCCGTTGACGCTGAACATCACCTTCGGCGAATCCGGCACTTCATTGCCTTCCACCTGCACCAGGCTGCCGCTGACCGGGCCGAAATAGTTGTCCTGGAATTCGGATTTGTTCCAGGTCAGCGAGGCGCCCAGCCGCCAGCCTGGTGCCGGCTTCCACATGCCGGAGACTTCTGCGCCATAGGTCTGCACGTCGCCGACGTTGGCGTACACCGTGGGCGCCACCACCAACGGGTCCGGGTCGGTCAACGCGATGATGCGGTTTTCGTAATCGATCTTGTAGGCGGCGATGTAGCCGCTCCACTGGCTGGATTCGGCGCGAATGCCGATGTCGATATTGGTGGATTCTTCCGGCGCGATGTCCGGATTGAACGCGCCCGAGGTCAGTGCCAGCCGCGGTGCGGAGCTGAAGTTCTCCGCATAGTTGGCGAACACCTGCACGCCATCGCCCAGCTGGAAACTGGCACCCACCTGCGGCTGGAACCAGTCACTGTTCTTGATGGTGACATCGCGGCGCACGCCGACATTGAAATCGTCGAGATTGGCGATGCCGTTGTAGTCGCGTTTGACATCCAGCCCCTTGGCGCCGAGTTCCAGCGTGAGCCGGTCATCGAGCAGGCGCAGCGTGTCCTTGATGTAGAGCTGCTTCACTTCGGTGGAGAAGTGGTTGTCGTAGTAGATGACGATCGGCAAGGCGCTTTTCAGCAACGCACCGGTGGCCGGGTCCAGGTTGTACAACGGCCGCACCTGATCGAAATCGTAGTTCTCGTACCAGGCACCGACTTCGAGTTTGTTGTGCTCGGTTTCCCACGACACCGCGGTGGTCGCGCCATAGCGGTCGCCGCCCATGATTTCCTCGCGCCGTGTCATCGCACCAACGCGGGTCACGTTACCAGCGGCATCCACAATCTGCGGGTCGTTGATGGCGATATCGGTGCGCCCCGGCGTGCCGGCGATGGCGTCGTTGTACAGACCGGTCGCCGTGCTCGGCGGAGTTCCGCCAACGCCATAGCCGTGCTTGTTCTCGTAGTAGCCGGTGAAGGTGAATCCGATCGCATCGTTGAACAGGAAGTCGCCATGCAGGCTTAGCAAGGAATCGCGGCGGCCGTTCTGCCACTCGCTGTAGTGCTCGGCGTCCACCTCGGGGTTGCCGGTGATGCGTTCGTGCAGGTCCCACGACACCGAGCCATCGGAGTTGTACGACTGCACGTCGTAGTCCTTGCGGTTGTTGTAGATCCAGCCCAGCGTCAGGCTGCCCGCGTCCCAGGCCTGGCGGATCTTGGCTTCGAAGTGATCGCTCTTTTGCGTGGCCGGCTCCATGTCCCACACCCCGCCCTGCGTGCGCGAGGCCGAGACGTAGGCACTCGGGCCACCGTCCCACCACTGCGGCGTATCCAGCCGCACGAAGCTGCGCACCAGATCGTCCGAGCCGATGGTCTGGGTAAGGTTGCCACTCCAGGTATCACCGCCTTTCGGTGGCAGGCTGGTGTAGCGGATCGCCCCGCCGAGCGCATGGTAGGAGGGCTGGGTGACATCGCCCGAACCGGCAGACACGGTGACATCCAGCAGGTTTTCGCTGGACACATAGCGGGTGATCGGCCCGCCTTCGCGGGTGTCGAAGGTTTCGATCGGAATGCCATCCAGGGTCACGCCGATCTGGTTGGCGGAAAACCCGCGGATGGTCATCGAATCACCGAACTCGTACAGGCCGAACGGGTCGGTGGTCTGCACATTCACGCCCGGCAGGCTGGCCAGCAATTGCTGCGGGGCCACACCGGGCACCTGCGCCTGGATTTCCGCCACCGAGATGGAGGCGGTGGTGCGGGTGGAGCCGGTACCCACCACACTGACGGCATCGAGCGTGCGTGCTTCCTGTGCAATGGCTGGCAGGCTGGAGGCACCCAGCAACAGTGCCATGGAGGCCGCGGCAGGGCGGCGGGTGAGCGTGGTGAGAGCGGCGGCGACCGAGGTCGCCAGATGGTCAGTCTTCAAGCGCTTGCGCATGCAATCCACCCCTGGAGTCGTGTGACGTGCTGGATGACCGGGAGCTCCCCAACCCGGTTGACACCGCGCTGTGCGGTACAGCTCGACCATACCCAGCACTACCGCAGCGCATGCCGCGCGCGGAGGGTAGGGGCGGCGCAGGTGGGTAGGCTGCTATCGAATTCAACTAGATGAAGCTGGAATGTCCCTACCCGTATGCGGGGAGGTGCGCTGCGGTAGTGACGACTTGCCAGCGCATGCGCGGATCGACGACGCTGCCGCGTTGCACATCGAGCACGGCCATGCCCACCCCGCGTCCCTCCCTGTTATTGCTCGATTTCGATGGCGTGCTGGCCAGCTATGCGCGGCCCAAACGCATGGCGGCGCTGGCTGCGATGGCCAACTGCACGCCGGCGCAGGTGCACGCCGTGTTGTTCGCGCAGGGGCTGGAGCGCAGCTACGACAGCGGCGACATCGATACGCCCACGTACTTGGCCCGTTTGAGCGATGCAGTGGGCCAGCGCATCGATCCTGCGGCCTGGGTGGCGGCACGCGTGGCCGCCTGCCGCGCCGATACATCGGTGGTGGCGCAGGTGCTTGCCGTGTCTGCACACACTCCGGTCGCCGTGCTCACCAACAACGGCCCGCTGATGGTCGAGGCGATCGAGCAGATCGTGCCGGCGCTGTTCCCGCTGCTGCGCGGCCGGGTGCTGTGCAGCGGTGCCCTGGGCGGCCGCAAGCCCGATGCACGCGTGTATGCACGCGCACTCGCGCAGCTGGGCGCACGCGCTGCACACACGCTGTTTGTGGATGATTTGTTCGTCAACGTGCGCGGCGCACGCGCGGCCGGCCTGGAAGCGGACACCGTGCGTGATGCACGCGGATTGCGCCGGGTCTTGAAGCGGTATGGGCTGGCGTAGGCGCGGTTGGGGTGTCTCTGCGTCGTCGCGCTACCTAGCGCTTCTGAATGTGTCTGCTAGGCCGCGTCGCAACTTGCCCAGACACGCTGCAGCTTTCCCACTCACTGCAACTCGAGCTGATCGCCGCAAACCGATCGCAGCGGCAGCGGCCAGTCATTGCGTCGCATCGGTTTTGACATCAGTTGCCAGAGACCAGAGGCATGACGGATTGCACGCACGACGCGATGCAATCAACAGGCACTGCCCCAGCTGCTGCTGAGGCTCGCATCTAAGTAATCTCTCGTGCCGCGATAGAACGCGAGCCAGTGCCCCACGCTGGCCGGCGCGGTGCCGGCCACGATGGCGCAGAACGCGCAGTCGCTGCTGTCAGTGCTGCGCAACGTACGCGGCGATCGCCAGGCGCAGGCGTGCCAGCCCGTCGGCCAGCTCGGCATCGGTGAGATTCAACGCCGGCACAAAGCGCAGCACATCCGGGCCGGCCTGCAGCAACAGCAGGCCGTGCGCGGCCGCCAGATCCAAGATCGCGCCCGCCTGGCCGGCATGCGCCGGTGCCAGCACCGCGCCCAGCATCAGGCCACGTCCACGAATCTGCGCAAACACACCGAACTCGGCATTCAGCGCTTCCAGGCCGGCGCGCAAGGCGGCCGACTGACGCTCCACGTTCTCGGCAATCTGCGGCGAGGCCAGCTTGCGCAACGCGACCCGCGCCACCGCCGCCGCCAGCGGGTTGCCGCCGAAGGTGGTGCCGTGCGCGCCGAACTGCATGGTCTCGGCCACTTTCGGCCCGGCCAGCATCGCGCCGATCGGGAAGCCGCCGCCCAGCGCCTTGGCCAGGGTGACGATGTCCGGGGTGACCTGCTCCTGCCAATGCGCGAACAGGCTGCCGGTGCGGCCCATGCCGCACTGGATCTCGTCCAGCACCAGCAGTGCGTCGTGCTGATCGCACAGCGCGCGCACGCGGGCCAGAAAGCCCGGTGCGGCCGGCATCACCCCGCCCTCGCCCTGGATCGGCTCCAGCATCACCGCCGCCACATCGCCGCTGGCCATGGCGCTTTCCAGCGCCGGCACATCGTTGAAATCCACGTAGCGGAATCCGCCCGGCAACGGTTCGTAGCCTTCCTGATATTTGGGCTGCGCGGTGGCGGTGACCGAGGCCAGCGTGCGGCCGTGGAAACTGCCGCGGAAGGTGACGATCACCCGCTTGTCGGCCGGCCGACCGTGGCTGCTGGCCCACTTGCGCACCAGCTTGATCGCCGCCTCGTTGGCCTCGGTGCCGGAGTTGCACAGGAACACCTTCTGCGCAAAGCGCGAGGCAGTGACCAGCTCTTCGGCCAGCTTCAGCGGCGGCGCGCTGAAGAACACGTTGCTGGTGTGCCACAGCTTGCCGGCCTGCTCGGTGAGCGCAGCCATCAGGTCCGGATCGTTGTGCCCCAGCCCGCTGACCGCGATGCCGGAGGACAGATCCAGATATTCGCGGCCCTGGTCGTCCCACACGCGACTGCCCTGGCCACGCTCCAGCACCACCTGGCGCGGGCGGTACACCGGCAGGTAGTAATGCGCGAGGGACAGGGGCGAATCGGCAGCGGTGCTCATGATGGCAGGGTCGAGGAAGCGGAGGGAGACCGGCATTCTCGCGCATTCGCCGGCCTGCGGCACAATGCACGCATGCGACCGCTTTCCGACCCCCAGCTCAATCCCGCCACCACCGACGGTTGGCGTCGCCAGTGGTTCGACATCATCTACCGCCACGACACCCGCCCGTCGCGCAATTTCGACCTGCTGCTGGTGGTCACCATCCTCACCAGCGTGGTGGTGATCATGATCGACAGCGTGCCGCGCATCCACGCGCAGTCCGCGCACTGGCTGGTGCCGCTGGAATGGGCGTTTACCGTGGTGTTCACCATCGAATATGCGCTGCGCCTGGCGGTAGTACGGCGACCGCTGCGCTATGCGCTGAGCATCTGGGGCGTGATCGACCTGCTCTCGATCCTGCCCAGCTACCTGTCGTTCTTCGTGCCCGGCGCGCAGACGCTGCTGGTGGTGCGCGTGCTGCGCATCCTGCGGCTGTTCCGCATCCTCAAGCTCACCCGCTACGTGGAAGAAAGCGGCCAGTTGCTCGATGCGCTCTGGCGCAGCCGGCGCAAGGTGCTGGTGTTCCTGTTCACAGTGCTCACCATCACCGTGATTGCCGGCGCCACGATGTACGTGATCGAAGGCCCGCAGCACGGTTTCACCAGCATCCCGACCAGCATGTACTGGGCCATCGTCACCATGGCCACGGTGGGCTTTGGCGACCTCGTTCCGCAGACCACGCTGGGCCGCTTCGTGACCTCGGCGCTGATCCTGATCGGCTACAGCATCATCGCCGTGCCGACCGGCATCTACACCGCCGAACTGGCAAGCAATCTGCGGCGCAAGGACGACGCCCAGCACCACGACGCGCGCGGCTGCCCGGCCTGCGGGCTGGAAGGCCACGAGCCCGACGCACGGTTCTGCCGGCAATGTGCCGGGCCACTCCCTGCTGCGTTCACTCACTGAGGCAAACGCGCACGCGGTGAGGTGTGCCGTCGCGTGCGACGACATCTGCGTGTGCGCGCCTGCTGTACTGGCGTCAGCGTGCGCTGTTACTCCAGCGCAATTGCCGCGCCACTTCATGTAAGGATGCGCGGCTGCTCCGTCATCCATGACGGCCGCCGGTCAGAAAAAGTGGACATGCGTGCAACAAAAAGAACGCGCCCATTTCATCAGGCGCGTCCTCGCCCAACTCAGCGCGTCATGCGGTTACTCATGTCGATCAGGTCGTTGTAACTCGCCAGCAGCGCCTGTCGCGTGCCGGCCGGCGGCAGCGAACTGTTGCTCTCCAGCAGCATCTGGTCGCTGCGGCTCAACGGCTCGTTGTTGCGCACGCGTTCGATGCGGCGCGCCGCCACGCTGACCAGCTTGTCGGCGGAGCGTTCCATATGGCCCCACATCGGGTCGCCATCACCAATCTTCGCCTTCTGCGCCTCTTCCAGGATGCCCTGGTAACGGGTCAGCTGCGTTTGCGCGGCGGCCAGATCAGGCGTGTCGCTATTGAGCGTGGTCACCAACTGCTTGCCTTCGCCGATGATCTTCAGGTGGTACCAGGCAGCGCTGCGGCCTTCGTCCTTTTCAATCGCATCGAGCTGCTGCTTGCGGCGTTGATCTTCGTTGCGCTCCAGCGCCGCGTCCATGGCCTCGCCAGCCTCGAAGAACGCGCTGTAGGCCTGCATCAGCGGTGCGTGCAGCGCCTGCATGCCCTTGGCGTCATCACGCCGATAGTCCTCGCGGTCGTAATAACGCGCGGCCTCTTCGATGCGCTCGTTGAGCGCGGTGAAGCGCTGCTGGTAGGCCTTGGCTGCCGGATCCAGCTGCGCGTTGGCCGGTTGCTCCGCCAACGCGGCGGTCATTGGCGCGCCGCAGGCTTCGACCCGATGCGACAACACCGTGCCCGGGCCGCGGATCTGCGATTCCTTGCCGGTCGGGCCCGCCTCCGGGTCTTTCATCCAGCCAATGTATTGCTGGTAGCTCTCGTGCAGTGGCTGCTCCACCGCGTTGAAACACGCGATGTAGGCATTGATCTTGTCGGCGCCTTCCACGGCAGCGGCGGCGGTGTCGCCCTTGTGGCAACCGGCGAGCAGTGCGGCAAATGCAATTGCCGTGGCGAGTGGCGCAAGGCGGGAATGCGGGGTCATGAGAGCTCCATGGGGTTGATGTAGGAATGCGCGATGCGATGGCCACAGTGGGCGGACGTAGCGTCCCCACCGATGAGGCCGTGATTGGATGGCGGTACATGCTTCACGGCATGCACGCGTGTAGATGCGGGCATGTGGATTGCCGGTGCGGCAGTGCCATGCACGCCCGACCGGTGGGTTGCCGAAAGGGGAGCGCTGAAGATTCGCTGCAGGCCCAGGCTGCCGAGCGCATGCCGATCCACGAGGTCGTCAGGGCCGACGCGGCCACAAGGTAAACGCCAGCGCCCTTGATGGGCCGACCGCGGCGAGATCTGCCGTGAATGTGTGCAGTCAACTGAGGCATCCCGTCCGCGCGCACGTATCGCGCAGCAGCTCGGCGCGCCGCAGCCTTACCGGAGAATGCACCGGCTGCGTCAGCTACAGCCGTGCGCTCGCAAGCGCAACGGTGCTGCGTCGCGCTACCGAACGGAGAGACCCTCGGACTGACATGCCGCTGACCTGGCTGCGCCGCAACCTTGACGCCCACAGACACTCCAACGACGGCTCCTTTCCCAAGCACGCACACCGGCACACATCCTTGTTGAAAACGATTTCAGCAGCGCACGATAGCAAACGCGGCCGTGAACCCGCCGTGGTCACTCCAGAAACAGATCCGGTAGCAGCGCACGCTGTGGGTCCACGGCGTAGCCGGACAGATCGGTAATGCCGGCCTGTGCCAGCACTTCGTCATCGATCAGGAACTGACCATGAAACCCGGCCGCATCGCGCGTCAGCACCGCATGCGCGGCATCGGCCATGATCTCGGGCCGGCGGCAAGCGGCCGCGTCCACGCCCGGGAGCATGTTGATTGCGTCGGTGGCAATCACCGTGCGAGGCCATAGCGCGTTGATGGCCACGCCCTGCGGCCCGAACTCGGCGGCCAGCCCCAGGGTAACCAGGCTCATCCCCATCTTGGCCAGCGTGTAGCCGGTATGCGCGCCCCACCATGCCGGGTTCAACGACGGCGGCGGCGCCAGCGTGAGGATGTGCGGGTTAGGTGCCTGCAACAGATGCGGCAGGCAGGCCTGCGCGCAGACGAAGCTGCCGCGCGCGTTCACCTGTTGCATCAGGTCGAAGCGCTTCATCGGCGTGTCCAGGGTGCCGCGTAACCAGATCGCGCTGGCGTTATTGACCAGGATGTCGATGCCGCCAAAGGTATCCACGGTTGCGGCCACCGCCGTGCGCACCTGGTCTTCTTCGCGGATGTCGCACTTAAGCGGCAGCCCCTGCCCGCCCGCCGCGTTGACCGCCGCCGCCGCACTGTGGATGGTGCCCGGCAACTTGGGGTTGGCCACCGCCGACTTGGCCGCAATGGCCACGTTCGCGCCATCGCGCGCCGCACGCAACGCAATCGCCAGGCCAATCCCACGCGAAGCACCGGTGATGAACAGGGTTTTGCCGGATAACGTCATGGGATTAGGGAGTCGAGATTGGGGATTGGTAAAAGCTTACAGCGCACGGCACTACGCCCTGACGAATCCCCAATCCCGAATGCCTAATCGCTGCCCCTCAGGGCTTGGGCCCCTGCCCTTCGTTGTCTTCCCAGTGCAGCACGCGGCGGGTTACGAAACGATAGACCGGCTTGCCGGTGGCGAACCATAGCTCGCGGATCCAGGAGGGGCGCTTGAGCACGCGGCGCTCCACCGGGGTGATGGCCGCCGGGCAATACATGCGCTTGTGCTTGAGCAGGTGGCGCAGGTCCTCGCGTGCAAGCAGACGCATCCAGCGCGCGCGCGGCGGGCCACGCACCGCCAGCTGAAAATCGATCACCGCCGGGCTGCCATCGTCCTGCACCAGCCAGTTGGCTTCCTTGGCCAGATCGTTGTGGGCCACCCCGCGCCGATGCAGTTGCTGCAACAGGCGGCGGGCGGCGCGGAAATACGCCAGGTCGCCGCGTGGCGGGCGTTGGTACATCGCATCGCCGGCCAGATAGCTGCGATCCAGCTGGCGGCCGTTCCAGCCCAGCAGCCGTGGCGTGCGCGCCATTCCGTCCAGTTGCCGCAAGGCCAGTGCCTCGCGCCGCGCCAGCCACCAGGCCACGCCGCGCAGTAGCCAGGGCGCAGCGCTCAGATCGCGACGCACGAACATGCGCTCGCCCTCGCGCACCAGCAGAATGCGGCCGAAGGTGTCGGACTTGAGTGGCAGCTCGCCGGAAGGGTCTGAATGCATCCCCCATTGTAGGCGGCGCTCGCACCATCACAGCGAAGCGCGCGCACCTGCGCGCAGCACGCGCGCCTTCACGCGCAGCGTCGCAACCGCAGGTGAAGCGCGCCGGCCGATGTGAGGACCACGCAAGTCAGCCGCCGCCAGGCCCACCTATAATTCGGGGGATGAACTCATGGATCGACGCCACGCTGGAGTGGATCGGACACCACCCCACCTTGGCTGGCGTGGTAATCTTTGCGATTGCCTTCTGCGATGCGGTCATCGTGCTGGGCGCCATCGTGCCCGCTTTGCCGCTGTTGTTCGCCATTGGCGTGTTGATCGGGCTTGGCCAGATCAACGGGCCCTATGCGGTGATCTGCGCCACGTTGGGCGCCTTTATCGGTGACGCACTGAGCTTCTGGGTGGGCCATCGCTGGGGCCATCAGCTGCACACCTATTGGCCGTTCCGCCGCTACCCGCAATTGCTGGAGCGCGGCGAATTGTTGTTCCGGCGCAATGCGTTCAAGAGCATCGTGATCGCGCGCTACGTGGGGGCGGTGCGGCCGTTCGTGCCGGCCATCGCCGGCATGTCGCACATGCCGTTCAAACGCTATCTGATCGCCAGCGGGCTGGCCTGCATCTCGTGGGCGTTGCTGTTCCTGGTGCCCGGCTGGGTGTTGGGCACTGCGTATGACGCGGTGGCCGCGGTGGCCGGACGGTTGTTTGTGGTGGTGGCGTTGCTGGCAGCGGTGATCGGCCTGGCCTGGGCGGTGGTGTTGTATTCGTACCGCTGGTCGGCCGGCCATCTCGATGCGCTGCTGGCACGGCTGCTGGAGTGGTCGCACCGTCACCCGGTGCTGGGCAACTGGTCGGTGAGCGTGTTCGACCCGCGCCGCCGCGAGTCGGTGCCGCTGGCGATGATGGCGCTGATGCTGCTGTTGCTGGGCTGGGGCTGGTTCGTGCTGTTGATGGTGGTGCTGGCACACGGCGAGCCGCTGCGCGTGGACCTGGCCGTGCACGATCTGATGCTGGCCCTGCGTAACCCGCTGGCCGACTACCCGATGGTGGCGCTGGCCTCGCTGGGCGATTGGCAGGTGCTGCTGCCGGCGATCGCCGCGGCGATGGGCTACCTGGCCTGGCGTGGGCGCTGGATGGCCGTGACCCATTGGGTGATCGCGCTGGCGTTTGGGCTCGCCTTGACCCAGCTGCTGGGCGCCACCGTGCAGGTGGTGCGCCCACCGGCGGCAAGCAGCGGCTTCGGCTTCCCGTCGGTGGCCGTCACCATGGCCACGATCGGGTTCGGCTTCTTCGCACTGCTGATTGCGCGTGAGCTGCCCGGGCGGCGTCGCGTGTGGCCGTACCTGGTCAGCGGCGCAATCGTCTCGCTGATCGGGTTCGCGCGGTTGTACCTGGGCGCGCACTGGCTCAGCGACGTGGTCGGCGGCATGTTGTTCGGCATCTTCTGGCTGCTGGTGCTGGGCATCGCCTATCGCCGCCGTGCCACCCGCGCGTTCTGGGTCAAGCCGGTGTCATGGCTGTTCTACGGCGTGTTCCTGGCCTGCGCGATCGCATTCGCGCCGCGCAATCTGGTGGCCAAACTCGCCAAGTTCGAACCGCCACCGCCGCTGTTGATGGAATTGCAGGCCAGCGATTGGTGGAGCGGCCAGTGGCGTCTGCTGCCGGCCCGCCGCAATGAGTTCGACGACGACCAGCGCTGGCCGCTGGATGTGCAACTCGCCGGCCCGCTGGCACCGCTGCAGCGTCAGCTCGAAGCACGTGGCTGGCGGGCGCAACCGCAAGCCGGCTGGGAGCAGGCGCTGCATCTGCTGGATGTGAGCGGGCGCCCGGATGAAGTGCCGATCCTGCCGGCCACCCTGGATACGCAGGTCGAAGCCCTGCTGATGGTGCGCCCGGCCGCACCCGGCCATGTGCATGTGCTGCGGCTCTGGCCGGCCACCGCGCGACTGCTGCCAGACGCACAACCGCTGTGGGTCGGCAGCACCCAGACGCTGCGTTACAGCCGGCATTTCAGCCTGGTCGGGCTGTGGTACCCGCTGCGCGGTGTGGACCCGGCACTGAGCGCACTGCGCGATGCACTGGGGCCGCTGCCGTATCGGGTGGAACAACGTCGGCGCTCGCAGGTGCCGGTGATGCTGATCGACGCAACACCGCACGGCGGCCCGCGGCGTGAGCCCTCTGCCGCGCACCCCGCCACCGCGGCTCAGTCCGAACAGAGTGCTGCACAGCGCGATGGCCCGCCGCGCTGATGCGTGGCTGACGCGTGGGCAGCAGGCGGAGGCGGTGAGCAGCCGCGCCACGTTGATGGCTGCACCGTAGAGCCACTGTGTGTGGATTTTTCTCGCACACCAGTTTGGCAAGAAATGCGCATTGCACTACGCAGGTCGAGCGTGGCGACGGAGCGAATGTAGCGCCGGGCTAAAGCATCCGCGTCGCGCTATTAGTGACACCCAATGTTTGCTGCCGAGCGATCGCGTCTATCTCCGCGAAGCCCTTTGGCAGTGCGCGTGTAGTTGGCATCCGCACGCGTGCGGCACGCGCGGCATGCAGCCATCACACAATCGCTCAGCGATTTGCCGCACCACCAAAGACAACGCACCACAGCACGCAGCCACGTGCTCGGCGCCTTATTCCTTCACCACAACACTCCATCCACCGGCTGCATCGGCTCCGGTGCGCGCTCACCGATGGCTTGCAACGCATCGATTTCCACCGTGCGGCACATGCTGTCCAACGGCAGGTCGTGGATGGTGTTGGCGAACGGGTCAACCAGCTCGTCGCCGATCTTCAGCACCGCCAGGAACATCAGCCCGGCCACGGTGGAGCCCACCGGTGTGGCGTATTGCAGGGTTTCCACCAGCCCGATCGGCAACAGGATGCAGAACACGCGGGTGAACAGGTTGGGGTAGAACCGGTATTGATACGGCAGCGGCGTGTTCTTCAACCGTTCCATGCCGCCCTGCGCGTTGGCAATGTCCACCAGGATGCGTTCCACACTGGCCTGCTGGATGCTGTCGATCCAGCCATCGCGCCGCGCCTGTTCCACTGCGCGCCCGGTGGTGTCGAGCAATCCGTTGGCTACGTTGGTGCGCGTCACCACGGCAGCCACTTCGTCCGCATCCAGGCGTGGCTCCAGCTCCACGCCCACCGGCAGCCGCCGCAACTGACAGCGCAACGCGTGCACATAGGCCACCTGACGCAGCGCGATGCTGCGCCCCACTGCTGCTGCGTCTGGCGCGGACAACACGCTCACGCACAGGCGCACCAGATTGCGCGAAGCATTGATCATCTGCCCCCACAGCACGCGGCCTTCCCACCAGCGTTGATAGGTGGAATTGGCGCGAAACCCCAGGAATAACGCCAGCGCCGAACCGAAGATCGTCAGCGGCAGCGCCGGTGCTCGGAACGGCAGCACGTAATAAATGATGGTGACCAGCACGTCCCACACGAACAGCACCGCCAGCGTTCGCCACACCTGCAGGAAGACATCGGTCACACGCGGTTTTACATCGATGATCACGGCACACCCCGGTCGTTAACCAACCGCGCCAAGCGCATTCCCTGCGGGATGCACTGGCGCACTCAAGCGTGCGGAGTCTGCCGTTGCAGCGGTGCAAGTGCGGTGAGGAATCACGCGCGCACATCACACTCCGCAGCGGTTATGGCATCCAGGCCAGCAGTTGCTCC
Organism: Xanthomonas sp. NCPPB 2922; assembly: GCF_041520885.1. Lineage (NCBI taxonomy): Bacteria > Pseudomonadati > Pseudomonadota > Gammaproteobacteria > Lysobacterales > Lysobacteraceae > Xanthomonas > Xanthomonas sp. NCPPB 2922. Next base: position 173,714 of record NZ_JBGOFY010000007.1, read on the forward strand.
AGGCGGCGATGCGGGTCGTCCTCCTGCAACAACGACAGCCGCTGGCCTTCGCTCAACGGCAGCAGCTCGGCCAGGCGCCAGCCCACCCAGGCAGCTTGATCGAGCAGACCGGGGCCAGCGGATGCAAATTCGCCGCCCACCTGCTCCAGCATGCGTTCGAGCACGGTGGCGAGCAGACCATGCTCGGGGCGCAGCTCGTCGTCGCTGTCCGGCTCACACCAGCTCACCTCACCCACCACCAGGCCGTTGTCTCGCACGCGCGAGCGCTGCACGCGAAAGCGCCGGGTACCACGCAGGCGCAAGACCAGCACGCCATCGGCGCCCACATCGAAATCCTCGATGCGCACCTCGGTGCCGTACGCCGCAGGAACCGCCGGCGCCCCCACATCGCTGCCATCCAGGATCAGGCACACGCCGAAACTGCTGCCGGTCCGCCCGCAATCGCGCACCAGATCCAGATAGCGGCGCTCGAACACGCGCAAGCCGATCGTCGCACCGGGCAGCAACACGCTGTGCAGCGGAAACAGCGGCAACGAGGTGATCTCGGCCGGCATCGTGGGCTGCACGGTCATGCCAGGCCTGCCAGGAAGCGGCGCGGCGCACCATCGAAACCGCCATTGGACATGAACACCACGTGGTCGCCCGGCTGCGCGATCTCACCCAGCATGCGCAACAACGTGTCCACATCCTGCGCGACATGCGCCTGACCACGCACCTGCGCAATGATCGGCGCCGCGTCCCAGGCCAGTTCCGGCCGATGCAGGAACACCACCGCATCGGCATCGTGCAACGACGGCGCCAGTGCCTGCGCATGCGCACCCAGGCGCATCGAATTGCTGCGCGGCTCCATCGCCACCAGCACGCGCGCAGTGCCGACCTTCGCGCGCAGCCCCTGCAGCGTGGTGGCGATCGCCGTGGGGTGATGGGCGAAATCGTCATAGACGGTGATGCCCTGCGCCTGCCCCAGAACTTCCAGCCGCCGCTTCACACTCTGAAAGCGCGCCAGCGCAGGCATCACCGTTACCGGGTCCACGCCCGCCGCCTGCACCGCGGCCAGCGCCGCCAACCCGTTGAGCACGTTGTGGCGCCCCACCAATGGCCACTGCACCCGGCCGATCTCCACACCCCGGTGCAGCACGGCGAAGCGGCTGCCATCGTCGGCCAACAGCCGCGCACTCCAGTCCAGCGCCGGATCGAATCCAAAGCGCTCCACCGGCGTCCAGCAGCCCATCGCCAACACCTCGGCCAGCCGCGCATCCTCGCCGTTGACGATCAGCCGCCCGCGCGCCGGTACCGTCCGCACCAGGTGATGGAATTGGCGCTGGATCGCGGCCACGTCCGGAAAGATGTCGGCGTGGTCGTACTCAAGATTGTTGAGGATCGCCACCAACGGGCGGTAGTGCACGAACTTGCTGCGCTTGTCGAAGAACGCGGTGTCGTACTCGTCCGCTTCCACCACAAATTCCCGGCCCTGCCCGAGCCGCGCCGAGACGCCAAAGTCCTCGGCCACGCCACCGATCAGAAAGCCCGGCGCCCGCCCGGCGGCCTCCAGCAGATAACTGAGGATGGTGGTGGTGGTGGTCTTGCCGTGCGTGCCGGCCACGGCCAAGGTGTCGCGCCCGGGCAACACCTGCTCGGACAGCCATTGCGCGCCCGAACTGTAGCGGCGGCCCGCATCGAGCACTGCTTCCACCGCCGCATTGCCGCGCGAAAGCGCATTGCCAATGACCACGTCCTGCGCATCGGCGGAAATGTTGGCGGGCAGATAGCCCTGCGCCAGCCGAATGCCCAGGGTTTCCAGCTGCGTGGACATCGGCGGGTAGATGGCCTGGTCGCTGCCTTCCACCTGCCAACCCAGTTCGCGCGCCAGCGCGGCAACGCCGCCCATGAAGGTCCCGGCAATGCCGAGGATGTGGAGTTTGCTCATGGACTCATTGTCGCCGATCGCCGGAGTTGCGGGATATTCGAATCCGCACCGCACCCAAACGTCAGGAAACCCCTACCGGGCTGTCGGGAACTTCCCGATACACGCGGGTAGCTGCATCCGTCACTATGCTGAACGCCAGTCGCAGCACCCCTTTGGTCCTACTCCCCAAGAGGCCAAATCCCCAGGGAGCTCATGCTGTGGGGCTTTGAGCAAGCTCATTACTGGCGCCATTACCGCCCCGGTCGTCATGTACGACCGGGGTTTTTCTTTTGCACGGTTCGGTTACCGATGATGTGCCCCGCCAGCGACTGTTCCACTGGCAGGAAGGACCGGGCGCTGCCGCCCGGCCCGACAGCTCAGCGGCCCAGGGCCTGGCCGATACGCTCGAGCACTTCGTCCAGTGAACCGACGCCATCCACGCGCGCCAACTTGCCACGCTGCTCGTAGAAGCCGATCACCGGTGCGGTGGAATCGGTATAGACCTGCAGACGCTTGCGCACCGATTCCGGATTGTCGTCTTCGCGGCCCTCGGCCTTGGCGCGCCCAGCGATCCGCTCCACCAGCAATTCGCTGGCCACATCCAGCTGCACCACCGCATCCAGCGGCTGGCCGATCTTGCTGAGCAAGCTGTCCAGTGCATTGGCTTGGGCCACATTGCGCGGGTAACCATCCAGGATGAAGCCGTTGGCCACATCGGCCTGGCCCAACCGCGCTTCCAGCATGCCGAGCAGGATCTCGTCGGACACCAGATCGCCACGCGCCATCACTTCCTTGGCCTTCACGCCAAGCGGTGAACCGGCGGCCACTTCGGCACGCAGCAGGTCGCCGGTGGAAATGTGCGGGATCTGAAACTTGTCTTTGAGCCGTGCCGCCTGGGTGCCCTTGCCCGAACCGGGCGGTCCCAACAGAACCAATCGCATCAGTGGACTCCACTTTCGAATAAAAACGCGTTGCGGTGGGCGGCGTTAGACTCAAGCCTTCGCCAGCGCTGACCGTATGGTCGTGCAGCTTACCGCATCCGGGGAATGTCCCCGCAATGTCCCCCGCGCCATGTCGCCATCTGAGGAGTGTGTCCCCCTATGACCAACGGCAACCTGTTGTATGCCCAGTCCGGCGGTGTCACTGCCGTCATCAACGCCACCGCTGCCGGGGTGATCGGCGAAGCGCGCGCACGCAAGATCAAGGTGCTGGCTGCACGCAACGGCATCCTGGGCGCGCTACGCGAGGAATTGATCGACACCTCCAAGGAATCGGCCGCGGCGATCGCGGCGCTGGCGCAGACCCCCGGCGGCGCGTTCGGGTCCTGCCGCTACAAGCTCAAATCGCTGGAGCAGGACCGCGCCAAATACGAGCGCCTGCTGGAGGTGCTGCGCGCGCACGACGTGCGCTGGTTCCTCTACAACGGCGGCAACGACTCGGCCGATACCGCACTGAAGGTCTCGCAGCTGGCCAAGGCGTTCGGCTACCCGCTGCACTGCATCGGCGTGCCCAAGACCATCGACAACGACCTGGCGGTGACCGACACCTGCCCCGGCTTCGGCTCGGCCGCCAAGTACACCGCGGTCTCGGTCCGCGAAGCGGCGCTGGACGTGGCCGCCATGGCCGACACCTCCACCAAGGTCTTCATCTACGAAGCGATGGGCCGCCACGCCGGCTGGCTGGCGGCGGCGGCGGGGCTGGCCGGACAGGGGCCGGACGACGCGCCGCAGATCATCCTGCTGCCCGAGCGCGCCTTTGATCAGGCCGCGTTCCTGGCCAAGGTGCGCCAGGTGGTGAAACGGGTCGGCTGGTGCGTAGTCGTGGCCAGCGAGGGCATCCAGGACGCACAGGGCAAATTCGTCGCCGATGCCGGCGGCGCGGCCGATTCGTTCGGGCACGCGCAACTCGGTGGCGTAGCCGCCTTCCTCGCAGCGCAGGTCAAACAGGAACTCGGCTACAAGGTGCACTGGACGCTGCCCGATTACCTGCAGCGCTCGGCCCGCCACCTCGCCTCCAAGACCGACTGGGAACAGGCCCAGGCTGTGGGCAAGGCCGCCGTGCAGTACGCACTCAAGGGCATGAACGCGGTGATCCCGGTGATCGAACGTGTCAGCGACGCCCCGTACCGCTGGAAGATCGTGCCCGCCCCGCTGCACAAGGTGGCCAACCACGAAAAGAAGATGCCGCCCAGCTTCCTGCGCAAGGACGGCTTCGGCATTACAGAGCGCGCCCGCCGCTACTTCGCCCCACTGATCAAGGGCGAAGCCCCGCTGGCCTACGGCAGCGATGGCCTGCCGAAGTATGTGACGTTGAAGAATGTGGCCGTGGTCAAGAAGTTGGCGGCGTGGGAGGGGTGAGTTAAAGCTGCCGCGCCCTCACTGACAGGTGGCCCTCCACCCACGCAGATCTACGAAATCCATTTTGCACCCTCTTAGCGGGGGTGCTGCACTTTCAGACCTGAGCTTATCGACGCCGTCTGTTGCGGCCCACAGCCGCGGCGAACGCGAATTACAAGCGCAACCGGCCGACTGCTAACAAATTCTCTCTACATGTCCAGGTTGCATTCGTGAGTGTTAATGCTTGAGCGGCAACTACTAATGGCCGATTGGCATTGCCAAGCACATCGCCCCTTACGCGTTCTTTGTCCAAGGCTGTCACTTACTACTGGCCGAAGGATTTCCGTGTGCTCAGCACGGTTGTCTTAATGCCTGTTCGATGCTCGAAACGCGCGGGCGTTCGGGCAGCTTCTGTTATCGCGGAGCGCAATAAGGCTGTGGTAAACCTGTGAATCACAACTGCAGTGCGCGCTCCCTGGATGTAACCGCTTACCGAAAATTCGAGCGAATCGGCGCTTGCTCAGCACCGGTGTCACCGTTGGACGCGCCCAGCATCCCCTGATGACTGCCCTGGCAGTTACTGGCATCACGGCAACATTGCAAGGTTGATCCCGACCGTGATCCACCCACGCGGTGCGGTCGCGTGATCACATCCAACTACGAGATCGATGCTGGAGGCCTTGCCCACCAGTCTGCGCAGTCCGAGTTGCGCACCGTGACCGTCGCGATCGTCTCCCGATGCTTCGGCCAGGACCGTCCAGGCGGGGGTGAGCACGTGCTCCAGGCCGACACCTGCAGTCGTGGTGTCCGGGCCAGCGTGCGTGACGAGCGCGCCGAAATTGACGTGAATCCGCGTGTTCGCTGCCGTTCCTAGCGACCACGTCAGCGGCACGGCGATGTAACTGGCGCGTTGCTGAGGCTCCTGCCAGGCGCGTTGCAGGCCCACTGACACCGCCAGCCCCCATGCGTGTTGCTCCGGATCGCGCAGCATGCGTTTTGCGCCGATGTCGAGCGCAGCCGATCCGTGCCGGACGTCGGTCATTCCCAACGCGAATTCGGTGCCCCAGAGGTTGCAGGCAGGCACTGCCGTGGCCGATGCACCGCCGGGCGTCGCACGCCACCACGCTTCGAGCTGGCACTGGCCGCGTGGCGTCACGCCAGCATCGTCGACCACCATGCTGGCTGCTGCACGCGCGGGCACCGGGTGCCATAACGCGAACACGGCCAGCAGTCCCGGGGAGTGACGCAATACCTTCATAGGCTTCTCAAGAAAAGCGCCAGCGCCGTTGGCGTTGAACACCACTAGGACCGAGAACGCCGCATGGCACGCAGGCGGCAAACCACGCTGCGCCACGTTAGCGCCGTGCATCGAAGATGCAGCGCATGCGCCGATGCGATCGATGTGGCTGACGCGACTTCGTTGGCACGACTGGTTCTCAGCAAAGCGTCGGTATCAAGCCCAATCGGCCTTCGGCTCGCTGGCAACCACGACGGCGGCGCACTGGTGAACGACGCGCCACTACCTGACCTGTCGCTGATGCATGCTATGCAACACGGAAGCAGGCATTGATGCTTGACCCACTGCACCACCGGCGCCGCGCGTTACATGCATGCATGTAGCGCCACAAAGTTGGGCACGCAGACCGAACTCACACCCTAGGCATGCGCGGCCGCATTTTAGCCGCTCTTACTGGCAGGCCTTGCCTTCCATCGTCTGCTGCGCGGTAAACATGGGGACCTGCGGGATCTTGCCGGCCGCGGCCTGCTGCTTGGCCTCCTCCAGATAGATGCGTGACTGCCCTTGTCCATCCAGCTGCGGTTTGGCCGCGGCCGGCTTGCGCCATACCCGCACAACCGCCTGCTGTGACGGGCAGGACGCGCTCGGTACGCGGATCACATCATTGAAGATCCAACCGGAGGCCACGCTGGGTGCAGCTTTGGCGTAGTCGACGAAGCGGGCGCGCGGCTGACAGGTAGGACTGCTGCGCGTCACCGAAAACGTGTATGGCTGCGCCGCATTGCCGGTGAACACACCTTCCAGACGGGCACAGGCTTCGGGAATCTGGCGCAAGGTGTGCGCTGCACCAATCGCCTGCGCCGTGCCAGGGGCACGCTGCATTTCCGGTGCGGGCTCGGCGGCAAACACAGGAGCGCTCAGCAGCAGGCCGGTCATCATCAAGGCGGATTTCAACATACATAGGCTCCTGGATCGGGTCGATCACGGTGGCGGCAGGCTGTCATGCCATCACTGAACGCGGCGCCAAAGCGTGGTGCTGGCAGGCATGCAGTACGCGGCGCATACTCGGCTGCAATCCGGCCACATGAACATCGCGACGCGCAGCAGGCCTTGTCAGGCCGTCGAGTCCGTCTTCGCCGTTCCACTCGTCGCGCACCGCCCTTCGTTCGTCCCGACCGGACGACATCCATTCTTTTGGGAGGGGTCATGCTGGAACACTACGGATTGATGCTCGCGCTGGGTTGTGCGGTCCTGGCCATTGTCTATGGCATGTTGTCGGCGCGCTGGGTGGTCGCGCAGCCGAGCGGCAATGCACGCATGCAGGAAATCGCCGCTGCCATCCAGGAAGGCGCACGCGCCTACCTCAACCGGCAATACCTGACCATTTCCATCGCCGGCGTGGTGTTGTTCGTGCTGGTCGGGCTGTTTCTGAGTTGGTACACGGCAATCGGGTTTGCGATTGGCGCGGTGCTGTCGGGGTTGGCCGGCTACATCGGCATGAACGTGTCGGTACGCGCCAACGTGCGCACCGCAGAAGCCGCGCGGCACGGGATCAGCAAGGCCATGGACGTTGCCTTCCGCGGCGGCGCCATCACCGGCATGCTGGTGGTCGGCCTGGGCTTGCTGGGTGTTGCCGGCTACTTCGCCATCCTGCAAGCCATCGGCCTGCCGCTTGAGCAGAACCTGCACGCCTTGGTCGGCCTGGCGTTCGGTTCATCGCTGATTTCGATCTTTGCGCGCCTGGGTGGCGGCATTTTCACCAAGGGTGCCGATGTGGGCGCCGACCTGGTGGGCAAGGTCGAGGCCGGCATCCCCGAAGATGACCCGCGCAATCCGGCCGTGATTGCAGACAACGTCGGTGACAACGTCGGCGACTGTGCAGGCATGGCGGCGGACCTGTTCGAGACCTATGCGGTCACCGTCATTGCCACGATGCTGCTCGGCAGCCTGACCCTGGCCGAAACCGGACCGCATGCGGTGTTGTATCCACTGGTGCTGGGCGGCGTGTCCATCGTCGCATCGATCATTGGCGCAGCATTCGTGAAGGTAAAGCCGGGCGGCTCGATCATGGGCGCGCTCTATAAAGGCGTGATCGTGTCCGGTGTGTTGGCGGCGATTGCGTACTTGCCGATCACGCAGGCATTGATGCGCGAAAACGCGCACGGCGCGATGTCATTGTATGCCTGCGCATTGATCGGCCTGGTCCTGACCGGGCTGATCGTGTGGATCACCGAGTACTACACCGGCACGCAGTATGGGCCCGTGCAGCATGTGGCCGCCGCGAGCACGACCGGTCATGGCACCAACATCATTGCCGGCCTGGGCATCTCGATGAAATCCACCGCACTCCCGGTCATTGCGGTGTGCGCGGCGATCTGGGGCGCATTCCATTTTGGCGGGCTGTACGGGATTGCGATCGCGGCCACGGCGATGCTGTCGATGGCCGGCATGATCGTGGCACTGGACGCCTATGGCCCCATCACGGACAACGCCGGCGGCATTGCCGAAATGGCCGAATTGCCGCCAGAAGTACGCAACGTCACCGACCCGCTGGATGCAGTCGGCAATACCACCAAGGCGGTGACCAAGGGCTATGCGATCGGCTCGGCTGCACTGGCCGCGCTGGTGCTGTTTGCCGACTACACCCACAACCTGCAGGCCGCCAATCCGAACGAAGTATTCGCGTTCGATCTGTCTGACCACACGGTGATCATTGGCTTGCTGATTGGCGGACTGATTCCCTACCTGTTCGGCGCAATGGCGATGGAAGCCGTGGGGCGCGCTGCCGGTGCGGTGGTCGAAGAGGTACGCCGCCAGTTCCGCGACATCCCCGGCATCATGGCCGGCACCGCCAAGCCGCAATACGACCGCGCGGTGGACATGCTCACGCGCTCGGCAATCCGCGAAATGATCGTGCCCTCGTTGTTGCCGGTGGTGGTCCCGGTGATCGTCGGGCTGCTGCTTGGGCCGCGTGCGCTGGGCGGATTGTTGATCGGCACCATCGTGACCGGGCTCTTCGTTGCGATTTCGATGACGACCGGGGGCGGAGCATGGGACAACGCCAAGAAGTACATCGAAGATGGTCATTTCGGCGGCAAGGGCAGCGAAGCACATAAGGCCGCGATCACCGGCGATACCGTGGGCGACCCCTACAAGGACACCGCAGGGCCTGCCATCAACCCGCTGATCAAGATCATCAATATCGTCGCGTTGCTGTTGGTGCCGCTGCTTTAAGCGCAGTGCTTGAGGCGATCTGCGGACCTCGTGGGCCCGGAGCGATGCGTGACTCCGGGCCCGGGCCTTTGTCGGCTGGCGACGGCGCCTGGCCTCTAAGGCTCCTGAGGCTGCAAGCATGGCGATGCGTGCTGCTGCAAAGACCACTGCGGAGACCGGAAAGACGCCACTGGCCCGTTTGATCACTACGGGCCAGTGGCGCAGCGCATCTCCGCGTGCAGCATCTCCGCATGCAACAAATCAGCAATGATCACGCTACAAGCCATCAGGTTGCGTAGGTTGCTCGTTACTTGGTGCATCAAACGCGTCTTGGAGGTAAGCCGCGCAAGCACCGAAGGCGCTGCACCAGAATCTGCTAGGTCGTCATGGATGATCGCTCGACCAACAGCATGAGCAAGACGCTATCAGCGCCTTACAGACAGCCGATCAACCCGTCATAGATCGGCGGCGCACCACCGGGCAGCGGCTCGAACAGCGGATTGGTGACTGCAAGTACGCGATACATCTCGTCCAGGCGCGTTCCGGCCTTCAGAGGCGCGGTGCAGCGCCAGACCCGGCTGTCCGAGCGTAAATGACCACTGCGCGGATCCACGCTCACCTCGCTCGCGCCAAAGGTCCAGATGCAGCTGCGCACCACCCCGCTCACCCGATTGACCGAGCAGCGGAAGCGCAGCGGCTGGTAATCGCTGAACTCGCCGCCACAGAACGTATCGCCACAGATATTGTCGAAATCACGATCCAGCCGTTGCTCCAGATCGACAAAGGCCTCCCAACCTTCGCCGTTGGCCGGCCAGTCCACCGCATCCACGAACGCCGGCGGCGGATCCGCAGCCAGCGCCGCCGGGGCGAGGATGGATGACATCAAAAGAACGATGACGCGCAGGTACCTGGACATGGGGCCAACTCCGTGGCTGTGGATGAGCCTGCAGCGTGACGCGAGGGCACGCTCAGCAGCATCGGGAAGCGGCCCGTGATGAACGCGGACTATGCCGCGCGCCGCTGTCAGACAGCGGCCTATTCAGTGTCGCTGCACCGCAACAGCCGAACGCGTAGAATCGGCCTCCACACACAGCTGAAGCCTCGGAGCTACGCGCATGGGCCTGGAACTGGTCACCTCCGGCAAGAACCTGCCGGAAGAAATCAACGTCGTCATCGAGATCCCCAAGGACTCGGAGCCGGTCAAGTACGAAGTGGACAAGGCCAGCGGCGCGATCTTCGTCGACCGCATCCTGTCGACCCCGATGCGCTACCCCTGCAACTACGGCTACGTGCCCAACACCCTGTGCGGCGACGGCGACCCGGCCGACGTGCTGGTGGTGCTGCCGCTGCCGCTGGTGCCCGGTTCGGTGGTGCGTTGCCGCCCGGTCGGCGTGCTGCGCATGAGCGATGAGGCCGGCAGCGACGAGAAGATCCTGGCAGTGCCGATCGAGAAGATCTTCTCCGGCTACGCCCACATCGAAGATATCGATCAGGTCTCCAGCCACTGGATGGAGCGCATCGGCCATTTCTTCGAGCATTACAAGGACTTGGAGAAAGGCAAGTGGGTCAAGCTGGACGGCTGGGGCGGCGCGGCGGAAGCCAAGCGCATCCTGGTGGAGTCGGTGGAACGCTATAATTCCGACGCGCCCTGAGCCGTCGACCGTGACGCTGCCCCGCACGTGCGGGGCGATCGGCATCACGCTTTTGGCGTGATGCCGGTGACCGCTGTCGGCAGATTGGGTACATTGCCGACAGCGTTTGGCCGGCGCCTATCGCCGGTGACTCTTGGGGAAGTGCCTTGCGTATTTTGTTTGTTGGGGACGAAGCCAGTCTTCCGTCCGACCTTGTCGACTACATTGCCGAACTCGGCGACAACTGGCAGGCGCAGCAGGTCCCGGACGGGAACTCTGCCATCGAAGCCGCCGCGCTGTCGCCCTTCGATGCCGTCATCGTTGCCCCGGTCCTGCCGGACTTGACCGCCGCGACCTTGCTCGGGCAAATCCGCACCCTGCGGCCCGACACCATCCGCATTGCCCTGATCGATGCCCAGGACGGGCAGCGCACGCCACCGGCGCGCATCATCGGGGTGGCGCACCGTTTCCTGCCGATGCCGCTGGCACCGGAAGTGCTGCTGGAAGCGGTCACCAGCCTGGAGGAGTTGCGCGACCTGCTCAGCAATCCGCGCCTGCGCGCGGCCATTGGGCGGATCGAGAAGCTGCCCTCCCCGCCCCACCTGTATTTAAGCCTGATGCACGCGCTGGAAGAGGACGATGGCGCCGACGCGGCCGACATCGCCAAGCTGATCGCCGGCGACCCGGCGATCGCGGCCAAGGTGCTGCAGCTGTGCAACTCTGCGTTCTTCTCTGGCGGCCGCAGCATCACCGACCTGCGCACCGCGGTAACGCGCCTGGGCGTAGCCACGCTGCGCGACCTGGTGCTGGCCAGCGAAGTATTCTCGGTGCAGACCCTGACCCCGGCCGAGCGCGCCGCGATGCAGCGCCGCGCGCTGCTGTCCTCGCGCCTGGCGGCCAAGGTGTTGCCACCGACCAGCGCCGAACTGGGCTCCACCGCCGCACTGCTGGCCGACATCGGCCTGTTGCTGCCCGGCGTGCGTGATGAACGCGAACCGGCCGTGGAAGGCGACGAGCGTCTAGGCCATACCGAGGCGGGCGCCTACCTGCTGGGCCTGTGGGGCCTGCCGATGCCAATCATCGAAGCGGTCGCCTTCCATCGCCACCCGCAACGCTCCAGCCTGCGCAGCTTCTGGGTGACCGGCGCCGTGCACGTGGCGACTGCATTGGCCAGCGGCGAGACCGTGGACGAGGAATACCTGACCAAGGTCGGCGTCATCAACCGCTTGCCAAATTGGCGCGAGCAGGCCGATACCTTGATGGGGCTTGCTGAGGCGTAAGGTCCCGGCACATCCACTAGCCGCCTTCTCATCCTGCCCGATGTTTTTGAGGACACAGGACTAAGGAAGGGCTACTGGATTTCAGCGTAAACGAGCCTACGTTGCTAATCCGGCGGGGCGCATGCTCGGCCACGATTATCGACCGACCACTAGGTGCCGTGTCGCTCTGAGGGCTCGCCGTGCCCTGGCTCCTCGGACTTTGCTAAATATGGCGGGAAGTTCGATACAACTTGAAATTTTACAAAAAATTTTCATCCCTTCTTATGGAAAGCCTTACGTTCTAGCTGGCCTTTGGCCAGCGACCAACATTTAAAAGGAATGAAAATGAAAATGAAAAAAGCAACAGTCTTGGTTGCAGTGATTATTGCGATGAATTCTTCGCCTGTATTAGCAGCACAAAGTCTACCTACCACTTCAGAAAAATCGTTCGTACAGAAGATTGTTGATTTAGTGCTTCAAGACGATACCAGCGACTTAAAATATTCTCGCTCGTCTACCCTAGACGCAAGCCGCAATGACTTCAAGCCGCCTTCGGACAAAGGAGGTGGCGGAGTTCCGGGCACGGGCGGACGCTGCTACACCGTAGGCTCAGGAACTGTTATTTGCCAAGCGATGTAAGTAACGCCTCAAGAAACACGTGGCTGGGCTTTTCAGTTCATGGACATTAGCCGCGTTTCAATTGGGGAATTTGTCATCCTTAGATACGCGCCTCAAAAAAGCTAAATAAAAAAAAGAAGGGTGGATCTTACGATCCACCCTTCTTTAGTTACAACCTTATTATCTAATGCGCGCGTCGATCGATCAGAAGCGCTGGGTGTACTTCATATACATGAAACGACCGATTTCAAAGCCGCCGTAGTAGGCGAAGCTACTGTTCGGTGCCGAGTACTGAAGCGGACCGCGGTGATCGAACACGTTGTTCGCGCCGAGAGCGATCGTTGCATCCCACGGGGCCTTCCAGTTGACCTGCAGGTCGTGGAAGGTGTTGGAGCCGGTGTGGCGCAGCGGATCGGATTCACCGTTGGCGAAATGATCCGGCGCGTCGCAGTAGCCCTCAGCCAGAGTGATGCAGCTTTCCTTCATGCCCGAGTAGTAACGCAGGGTGTAGTTGACGCCGAAATCACCCAGCGTCCAGTTCACGCCAACGTTGGAGCGCACGCGGAAGATGCCCGGCTCGCCGACGCGGCCGATCATGATCGCGTTGCCTGCGCTGTCCTGGCCGGCTTCGTCGTACTTGCTGACGTAGCTGGTCTGCCAGTCGAAGGTGAACGAACCGATCGCGGTTTCCGGCAAGCGGTACTTCACGCCGAGGTCGTAGCCTTCGGTTTCCATCTGGCCGAGGTTGGCCACGCCGTAGGTCATCGACGAGATATGACCGTCTGCAGCACGCGTCAGGCTCGAGCAGCGCGAGGTGTCGCCGAGCACGTAGCAATCACGCAGGATGCGGTCGACGCTATCGGCAATGATCATGTCATTGATTTCGTAGCGGTACCAATCCAGCGAGATGTCCAGGCCCTGCACCCAGCGCGGGCTCCACACCAGACCAGCCGTCTTGCTCGTGGAGGTTTCCGGCTTCAGGTTCGGGTTCGCGCCGCTGATGAATTCATCAGGCGTCTGGCACGGATAGGTCGTGCAAGGCACGAAGCCCTGACCGAGCTGCGTGTAACCCAGCGGGACACCAGCGGCGTTACATGCGGCATTGCCGTTCACGCTGTTCGGGGCACCCACGCCGCAAGGATCGATGTAATCCTCGAAGCTGCTGCTCAGGCCACCGTACAGGTCGCTGATGGTCGGAGCGC